>NZ_JBFAMX010000132.1:0-22842 GCF_040659615.1 Nonomuraea sp. NPDC049784 | reverse complement strand
CCTTTTTCCACACTTTTCCCCTACCCCCCGCTCTCCCGATCCCCCCAACCCATGGGCCGCCACCCCCCGGGGGGGCGCGGGGTTGGGGGGCGGCCCGCCCCCCACGAACCCCAGCTCCGCCTCGATGTCCAGCTTCGCGCACGGCCCGAACACCCCGGGCCCGAGCTGCCCGTGCGGGCGCCTGACCGGCGTGCCGGACACGACGACCGTCCCCGCCCTGCCGTGGTAGCCGACGGGCAGGTGCCGCCAGTTCGGCTGCAGCGGCTCGGTGCCGGGCCGGAAGATCTGGCCGATGTTGCTCGCGTGGTCGATCGAGCAGTAGAAGTCGACGTAGTCGGCCACCTCGAACGGCAGGTGCAGCCGCACCTGCTCCAGCGGGACCAGGTGCCGCTCCGTCATGGAGGCGTCGTCGGTGAGCTTGTTCTGGATGAGCGTCCTGGTGTCGTGCCAGGCCGCGCGCCCGCGGGCCATGAACGGGTTGAGCGAGGGGGCGCTGAAGACCTCGTCGTGCAGGGCGGGCGCCAGGTCGAGCACATGGTCGCCGTACCGCACGCCTACGCGGGGCGCCTCACCGGGGCGCGAGAAGACCCCGTACGGAAGATTGTCCACTCCGAAAGTCACGTAATCAGCCCCAGTGTGCGTAGGTCCTCGACGGGGGTGCTGGTGCTGCATGAGCCGTAGCTCACCAGCAGCCGCCGCGCCCGTTTCGCGGTGTCTTCCGGTACGGACTTCGCGAGCCGTACGATGTGGCCCACGTCGGTGGCGCGCAGCACGGGCACGGGGTCGCGGCCTTCCACGGCCTCGCAGACCGCCAGCACCAGGTTCAGGAAGCCGTGCCGGTCGACGCCGAGCGAGGGGTCGAAGTGGCGTACGGCGTGATGCAGCCCGGCCGTGGCCTTGAACGGGATGTCGTGCTCGACGCAGAACTTGATGAACATCGAGAGATGCTCCGCCGGCGGGAACGCCTCCGCCGTCAGCCCGCCGCAGCGCACCTTCAGCCCCACGCCGTCGGGCACGTCGACGCCCGGCCTCCCCGCCGCCACCTCCACGAAGAGCCGCACGCTCGCCGGCAGCCCGAGCCCGCGGGCCAGCGTGTCGATCGTCGTTCCTGACGGCAGCGCGGCCTCGACGAAGTCCACGGGAAGGTCGTCGAAGCCGGGCACCTCCTCCTGATCCACGATCAGCCCGATCCGCCGTGGACAGTAGTCCATGTCGCGCAGCCGGTGCAGCCGGCTGGCCGGGCACAGGAACCGGTGTGTGAGCACGGTGCTGCCGTGCTCGAGGTCGCGCCGGTTGCGGGCCAGCGCCTCGTCCATGTGCAGGGACGTCGGCGGGAACAGCCCCGCGTCGTCCACCAGCGCCGTGTAGACGTTCATCGTGACCACGTCCACGCGTAGCCGGGATCCTCGCAGGACAGCGCGCCCTGGCCCAGGTCGAGCGGGCGGAACGTGTCCACCATGACGGCCTTCTCACTCGTCGTCGTGACGCCGCGGGAGACCGCGTCGATCACCGCCTCGACCGCGCCGGGCTGCGGCCCGTGCGTGAACCCGGCGGGATGCAGCGAGATCGAGCCGACGTCGATGCCGGAGCCCTTGCGCGCGGAGTAGTCGCCGCCCACGTAGAACATGAACTCGTCGGAGTCCACGTTGTGGTGGTTGTACGGGATCGGCACGGACTCGGGATGGAAGTCGAGCGGCCGGGGGCAGAACGAGCACACCACGAACCCCGGCCCCTCGAACGTCTGGTGGACGGGCGGCGGCGCGTGCGTCTTCTTCACGATCGGCTCGAAGTCGTTGATGTTGAACGCGAACGGGTAGAGGTAGCCGTCCCAGCCCACCACGTCGAACGGGTGGTTGCGGTAGACCAGCCTGCTCAGCCCGCCGCGCGTGCGCACCAGCACCGGCACCTCCTCGCCCTCGACGAGGAGCGGTTCGACCGGGGCGCGCAGGTCACGCTCGCAGTAGGGCGCGTGCTCCAGGAGCTGCCCGTACTGCGACAGGTAGCGCTTGGGCGGCCTGATGTGGCCGCCCGCCTCGATGGCCAGCACGCTGACCTGGCCGTCCGGGACCCATCGGTGGATCGTGCCGGTCGGGATGACGATGTAGTCGCCCTCCCCGGCCTCGATCACGCCGTAAGTGGACTCGAACCTGACGCGGCCCTCCTGCACGTAAACGCACTCGTCGCCCATCGAGTCGCGGTAGAGCTCGCTCGCCTGGTCGCTGGTGGCGTACGACAATCGGACGTCGCCGTTGCCCGCCAGCAGCATGCGCCCCGTGACCAGGTCGCCCGCGCTGGACAGCTCCTGCGTGCGGAAATGGCGCGGCGAAAGCGGCAGGTTGGGCTCCAGCCGCGTCTCCAGCGTGGGCGTGACCGCCTCCGCCTTGATGATCGCGGTCGGCAGATAGCGGTGGTAGAGCAGCGAGGAGTCGGACGAGAAGCCCTCCTCGCCCATCAGTTCCTCGGCGTAGAGACCGCCGTCCGGCCGCCTGAACTGCACGTGCCGCTTGCGCGGCACCTCCCCAACGACGCGGTAGTACGGCATCCCCTACCTCCGTAGTGTCCGTTAATCGGACGAAAGTGTCCTTTATGTGTA
Organism: Nonomuraea sp. NPDC049784; assembly: GCF_040659615.1. Lineage (NCBI taxonomy): Bacteria > Bacillati > Actinomycetota > Actinomycetes > Streptosporangiales > Streptosporangiaceae > Nonomuraea > Nonomuraea sp. NPDC049784. The sequence goes on along the minus strand of NZ_JBFAMX010000132.1, from coordinate 20,249 downwards.
ACAACCGTCCGCCATCGGTCTGGAGATGTCAACCCAGCGCGGCGGCCAGTTCGGCGGCGGCGGCGACCACCCGAGGGCCCGTGGACCCCTCCAGCGGCCCGAACGTCACCACCCCCACCGAGGCCTCCAACCAGGGCAGCCCGGTGACGGGCGCGGCGACGCCCCGCGCCCCTTCCTGCAACTGCCCCTCCGTCGTGAAGTAGTCGTCACGCCCTTCGCGCAGCGCCAGGATCGCCCGCCCCGCCGCGCCTTTCGTCAGCGGATGACGCGAGCCCTCCCGATAGGCCACGTGCATGTCGGTCCAGGACGGCTCCACCACCGCCACGGCCAGCCCGTCCTCGCCCTCGGCCACGGTCAGGTGCGCGGTCGCGCCCACGTCCTCGGCCAGCCGCCGCAGCGCCGGCACGGCCGCCGCCCGCAGCAGCGGCTGCACGGCCTGCGCCAGCACCAGCACCCCGAAGCCCAGATGCACCCGCCCTTCGGCGTCCCTGCGGACGAAACCCTCGCTCATCAGCGTCGTCAGCAGCCGGTACACCACGGGACGGCTCAGCTCCAGCTCGGCGCTCAGCTCGGTCGGCGTGCGCCCGCCCCTGCCGTCGGCGAGCAGTCTGAGCAGGCGGAGCCCGCGTTCGAGGGTCTGAGCGGATTCAGCGGCCATGCGACCGATTATCCAGTGATCTGGTGACGCTGTGCGGTGAAGAGGGTACGTACCGGAACAGACGGTCGGGGGGGATCACGATGCGGCAGTGGTGGGTGCTGGTGCTCGCTGTGCTCGCCATGTGCGCGGTGTACTCCGCCGTGCCCAGACTCACCCTGACGTTCACAGCCCGGCATGTCCCGCTCGATCCCCCCGGCGACAGTCTGGTCGAGGACACCTTCCACGTCACCGAGGGCATCGAGGTGCGCAAGCAGCTGCTGCCCACCACGAAGGGCGTCTCGTTCCGCCCCGCCTATCTCGCGGTCGGGATCAGGGTCGACCAGGGCGGCCTGCTGTACGGCACGCCGCAGCGCTCCGGCACGTACGTCGCCCCGATCCGGCTCTGCGCCGGCCAGTCGTGCCAGGAGCAGCGGCTCACCCTCATCGTGTACGGCAACGTGCCCTGGGAGCCGCGCGAGCTGACCTTCCCCGGCCGGGCCGGCATCCCGCTGAACGACGAGATCGGCATCAACGGCGGCCCGACGGCCGTGGTGCCCACGTTCACCGTGACCGACCGCGCCAGGCTGCCCAGCGGCGTGACCATCGGCCCCGACGGCCACGTGGGCGGCGTGCCCGCGGCGGCCGGCATCTCCGAGGTGCCGGTGCGGATCTGCGTGGCGGGCAACTGCGCGGGCGTCGTGGTACGGCTCATCGTCGTCTGAGTCTTGCGGTCGCGTGCCGTTTCCGGTCACCGTGGTCCCATGAAATCGGTCATTGTGGTCGGAGCGGGCATATGGGGCTCATCGCTGGCACTGCGGCTGGCCGACGCCGGCTGGGAGGTGACGCTCGTCGAGCAGCACAAGCCGGGCCACGTACGGCAGGCCAGCGCGGGGGAGACGCGGCTGTTGCGCTGCGCGCACGGCGACGACGACTGGTACGCCAGGCTCGCCTGGCAGGCGCGGGACGGCTGGCGGCGGCTGGAAGAGAGGTCCGGCGAGAAGCTGTTCCACGAGGCGGGCATGGTGTGGTTCGCGCAGACGCCGGACGGGTGGGAGCACGCCAGCGCCCGAGTCCTGAAAAATCTGGACATCACGTGTGAGGTGCTGGACCCGGCCGACGGGGCGCGGTTCTTCCCCGACTACCGCGGTGACGACCTGAGCTTCCTGCTGTGGGAGCCGCACGCGGGCGTGGTGAGGGCCAGGCGGGCGACCCAGGTGACCGCGGGGCTGGCGGTGGCGGCCGGGGTCCGGCTGGTGAGGGCGCGTGCGGTGCCGGTCACCGGGTCCGCGGCCGTCGAGATCGACGGCGAGGTACGGCACGCCGACCGGGTGGTGTGGGCGTGCGGCGCGTGGCTGCCCGAGCTGTTCGAGGGCGTGCCCATCACCGTGACCAAGCAGGACACGCTGCACTTCGCGGTGCCGCCCGCCTGGTCCGTGCCCGAGACGCCCGCCTGGGTGGACTACGGGGCCTCCGTCTACGGGCACGGCGACGTGGACGGGGTCGGGATGAAGGCCACCTCGGACCTGGAAGGGCCGCCGTACGAGCCGGAGCACGGCGAGCGCGTGGTGGACACGGACAGCGTCGAGCGAGCCAGGAGCTATTTGCGGCGCAGGTTCCCGTCGCTGGCGGACGCGCCGGTGCTGTTCAGCCAGGTGTGCCAGTATCCGCTCACGCCCGACGCCGAGTGGCTGATCGCCGAGGTGTCGCCCGGAGTGTGGCTGCTGGGCGGCGACTCGGGGCACGGGTTCAAGCACGCTCCCGCTCTGGCCGGGTACGTGGCGGGCGTGCTCGACGGCGACCACGGGCCGGAGGGGCGCTTCGGGCTGCACGAGCGCGCCCCCTCCCGCGGGCTGAGGACGAGCGGCCGGCCCTGGTAGGGCGCGCCTTACCGGAATTCGGGGGACGGCGGGCATGATTCCGCCCGGGCTCACGGCGGAGACTCCAGGTACAACCGCTCACCTATCGGAGGCCCGCCATGAGCACCGTCATGGATCCGCGCAGAACCGACCCGCCGCCCGTCGTGCAGACCGCCGCCATGCTCTGGCTGGCGGCCGTGGCGTTCGGCGCGTTCGAGACCGTCCTGATGGTCTCCCAACTGCTCTACGAGGGCACTGCCACGTTCGCGGAGGTGCTGCCCCAGGCCGGGGTCCGGGTGGCGGTGTTCGCCGCGGCCGTCTTCCTGGCGCTGCGGCTCAGGCGCGGGGAGAACTGGGCGCGGCTGACCCTTGCCGCGACGCTCGGGATCTTCGGCACGCTCTCGCTCGTGATCGAGCCCGTCCAGTGGCTGCTGGCCGGGGGCTCGATCAGCGAGGCCGTCGCCGGTGCGGACGCGATGGGGCTGATCTTCGCGGCCAGCAGGATCCTGCACGTGGTGGCCGTGCTGGGGGCGGTGACGCTGATGTTCCAGCCCAGGGCCAACGCCTACTTCAAGTCAGCGTGAGACCGGCTCGCCCTCCGGCGCTCTGAGATTGCGCACCCCGGGGGAGAGCAGGGCGGCGAGCGTGGACAGCACGATGATGACCGCGCACCCGAGCAGCGACTCCTCCGTGCCGAACAGGTTCGCCGCCTGCCCCGCGAGCAGAAGCCCGATCGGGCCGAACATCAGCGAGCCGAGCGCGTCGTACGAGCTGACCCGTGACAGCGCCTCGCCCGGGATCTCGCGCTGCATCGTGGTCTGCCACAGCACGCCGAACACGTCGAAGCTCACGCCCAGCACGAACGCCCCGATCACGATCGCCCAGAGCGGCGCGTCCAGCCCGAGCAGCACGTACGGCAGCGCGGGCGGAAAGCAGAGCAGCACGGCCACCAGAATGGGACGGCGCGGCCGCAACCGCATCGCGGTCAGCACCCCGACGATCGTCCCCACGGCCTCGCCCGCCAGGAACGCCGACCAGGCCGCCGGTCCGCCCAGGGTCTGCTTCGCCAGCAGCGGGCCGAGCACCCCGTGACCGGCCTGGATGGCCATGACCATCAGCGAGAACTGCGCGACCACCACCCAGATCCACTGCCGTGAGATGAACTCCCGCCAGCCGTCCCGCAGATCGGCCACCACCGAGTGCCGCCGTTCGGCCGCTCGCGGCTCCGCGACCGGCTTCATCCGCATCATGGCGATCAGCAGGCCCGCGGTCGCGAACATCACGCCGCTCACGATCAGCGCCCAGCCTCCGCCGAAGAGCACCACCGCGCCGCCGCCCAGCACCGCGCCCGCCACGCGCGCGGCGTTCGCCCCCAGGCCGATCAGCGCGTTGCCGGCCTGCAGCCGCTCGACCGGCACGACCTCGGGGACGATCCCGGTGAACGCGGGGAACGCGATCGCCGTGGCCACCCCGCTCAGCGCCGCCGCCACGCACAGCGCGGGCAGCGGGGTCCAGCCGGTGAGCAGCATTGCCGCCAGCGCGAAATACCCCGTCGCCATCAGGAAGTCGCCGGTCATCAGCACCCAGGTCCGCGGCAGCCGATCCGCGAGCACGCCGCCGAACAGGATGAACGCGATCATGGGCACCGCCTCGGCGGTGAGCACGACGGACAGGGTGGAGGCGGTGGCGCCGGGCAGTCCGAGCACTCCGAACGCCAGGGCCACCGGTGCGAACGCGCTGCCCAGGAACGCGATGGTCCTCGCCGACACCAGCAACGCGAACCGGCGATCCCGGAGCAGCCCGAGATCGCGTAGATAGCTGCGCATCGGCCCAAACCCCCTGGAAAACGTCAAACCCCGCTAGTCTGCCGTTCTTCGCGGCCCCCGTCGTGCGAATATTCCTCCGGTAACAAGACTGGACGCGGAATGTGTCCGCCTTTGGCAAGAATCCGATCCCCATTCTCCCGTAATTTGCTAGAGCCCTGCTGTCGGCGAGGGGACTCCATGGGTCGGCTGGTCTATCGCGGTAGGTGGACGCTCCTGGCGCTGAGCCTGGTGGCGGCCCTGCTCCTCGCGCCGCTGGCCATGTCAGGCCGGGCCGCGGGCGGCGGCTTCGAGGACCCGCGCAGTGGCTCCGCGACCGCCGCGCGCTGGAGCGAGCAGTGGTACGGCGGCCAGAGCCCCGACGTGGTCATCATCTACCGGCACCCGGCGGTCACGGTGTACGACTCGCGGTACAAGAAGGCGGTGCACGACTCGCTGCGCGGGCTGCCGGACGCCTACGTGCGCCGGAGGGCCACGTACTGGACGACGGGCTCGAAGGAGATGGTGTCCAAGGACGAGCATTCGACGTACGCGCTGGTCACGCTGAAGGGCGCCAAGAGGGAGAGCTACGCGGCGATCGCGGGGCGGCTCAGGAGCGCCAAGAACCTCTACGTCGAGGTCGGCGGGCCGGTGCCGATGCAGGCGGAGCTGGACGGCCAGGCGGCCGCCGACCTGGCCCGCGTCTCGGCCATCGCGGCGCCGGTGCTGCTGGTGCTGCTCGTGGTGGTGTTCGGGGGCCTGGTAGCGGCGCTGTTGCCGCTGGTCGTGGGGCTGCTCGCGGTGCTCGGCGCGCTGGCGCTGCTGCCCGAGGTGTCCGTCTACTCCTGGTACGCCGTCGTGCTGCTCGGGCTCGGGCTGGCCGTCGATCATTCGCTGTTGATGCTCAGGGCGTTCAGGGAGGAGATCAGGGGCGGGGCGACGAGCGAGCAGGCGGTGGCGCGGGCGATGGCCTCGGCCGGGCGGGCCGTGGCCGTCTCCGGGGCGACGGTGGCCGCGTCGCTGCTGGCGCTGCTGCTGTTCCCGCAGCCGTTCCTGCGCTCGATCGGGCTGGGGGCGGCGGTGGTGGCGCTGGTCGCGGCCGTGGCCGCGCTGCTCGTGCTGCCTGCCCTGCTGGGGGTACTCGGGCCACGCGTGGACGCGCTGAGGGTGATACCCGACCTCGGGCCCGTACGGCGGGACGGCGGCGGGTGGCACGCCATGGCGTCCAGCGTGGTGCGCCGGCCGGTCGCGTACCTGGTGGCGGTGACGGTCGTGCTGGTGGCGCTGGCCGCGCCGCTCTCGCACGTTCAGTTCGGGAACGCGGACCACAGGGCGCTCCCCGCCGCCTCCGAGAGCCGCCGGGTGGCCGAGACCCTCGATCGCGACTTCCCGAGGAACGCCCTCTCACCGATCGACGTACACATCCTGGCCGACGACGCCGTCTATGCCCGGTCCTTCATGGATCAGGTGGAGCGGCTGCCGCACGTCACCGGTGTCGAGATGGTGGGGGAGTCGAAGAAGAACGGCGCCGTACGACTTGCCGTACGGCATGACCTCGACCCCATGTCGGCGGAGGCTGAGGGGCTGGTCACGTCGATCAGGGCCGTGGCTCCCGGGCCGGACATCCATCTGGTCGTGGTCGGCGGGCCCACCGCCGCGCGACTCGACCTGCAGAACAGCCTCTCCGCCACCCTGCCGTGGCTGGCGGTGGTGGTCTGCTCGGTGATGCTGGTGCTGCTGTGCGCGGCCTTGGGGTCGCTGGTGCTGCCCGTGCGTGTGCTGCCGGCCCTCGTGCTGTCCGCCGGGGCATCGTTCGGGGTTCTCGCGTGGGCGTTCCAGGGTGGCCTGCTGGGCTTCACGGGGCCTGTCGACGCTTCCGTGGCGATGCTGATCGTGGTCGTGGTCTTCGGGGTGTGCGTGGATCACGAGGTGTACCTGGTATCCCGGGCACGTGCCGAGTGGCTCCGTACCGGGGACCACGCGGAGGCCGTGGCGGTGGGGCTGCGGGAGACGGGCGGGGTGATCACGGGTGCGGCGCTCCTTCTGATGGCGGTCGCCGGGGCGTTCGCGACGGCCGGGATCACAGTGGTGCGGCTGCTCGGGGTGGGGCTGTGCGTGGCGATCGCGGTGGACGCCGTGCTGGTGCGCGTGCTGCTGGGGCCCGCCTCCATGCGGTTGCTGGGCTCCGCGGGCTGGTGGCCGCTCCGCTCCCGCGAGCGCCACGAGGTCCGCGAGGACCCGTCCCCTGCTCTATCCCCGTCCCCCCTTCCGCTGCCACCCGTGGATCGTCGCCCGATCACGGCGGGCGGTTCGGAGAGGCGCCCGATGCTGACCATCAAGGGAAGACCGGCCGTCTTCGGCGCGGACACCGATCCCGTGCCGGCGCCCGCCGAGCCCGCGGAGGTCTCGCGGCCGGAGTGGGAGAAGGTGGCGGAGGGCCGTACCAGGGCGGTGCGTGCCAACGCCGACGGATCCGGCTGGACGTGGGTCGAGGTGGACGAGTGAAGCCCCGACTCACCCGGCGACTATCCGTTGACGACGGCGTGAAGAAGCCGTGGATCTCATTGAACGTTGTTGATCGTCCAGATAGTGTGCGATATGCCCACGATCATCCCCTGGAAGTAAGGTGCCATGCGACTGCGGTTACGGCAGCTCTTCGCCATCGGACTCGCCCTCTCACTCCTAGGCATCGGTGTTCCGGCGTGGTCGGAGGACGACCCGAGGGGCTGTAACGACCTGATGTCCGCCGACACTCCGGCGTACGTGGTCTGCCGGTGGATGGCCACCCCCGAGGAGGCCGCGGACATCGCGAAGTTCTGGCTCGGGAACGACGGCCAGAACATGATCGACGCCGGCGCCCAGACCCCGATCACGATGGACTGCACCGAAGAGGGGCTCGAGTGCCCGACCGACTCCGAGGGCGACGGCGAGATGCACGACGTCGACTCCCCGGACGTCCCGGGCGCCGAGGACGGTGGCACGCCCGAGTGCCAGAACGGCGATGAGTGCGGCTACGTCGACCCCACCGGGGTCACCGCCGCGGAGAAGACCGCCGCCCAGGAGACCCCCGCGGGCAAGGCCTCGCAGGCCGCCGCGCAGACGAACATGCGCCTCTGGATCGAGACCGAGCTGGCCGACGACTACAATGCGGGCAAGCTGGCTGAGGCGGTCAAGAAGATCGCCGCGCTGGTCGCCGCGCAGCCGGGCGTCGTCGGGATCAGGTTCACCTCGCAGCTCGGCTTCAACCAGACGTTCACCACGGCGGACGAGCTGGACAAGTTCGTCAACGAGACCACGGCCGCGCTGCGTACCGCGGTGCCGGGCAAGAAGCTGGCCGCGCACACGGTGGTCCCGGTGTTCGGCTGCGGCGCGAACGACGCCTGCAAGGCCGAGATGACCAAGAAGTACCCGCTGCTCGACCCCGACCGCATCGGCACGTGGCTCGCCAAGGGCCTGATCGACCAGCTCGCGCTCGACGAGGGCCACCTGGCCACCGAGTACGCCACCTGGAAGATCGACGCCGCCGAGGCCCAGCGCAACCAGTGGATCCAGGTACGCGCCCGCGCCTGGGACGCCTACGCCCAGATCGCCGCCGAGGACGCCACCTTCGCCGCCTCGGGCACCTCCCAGCTGAACGAGGAGCAGGCCACCAAGGCCATCACCGAACGCGTCGCCTCCCCGCTCCAGGACGACGCCGCAGAGACGGTCACGCTGTGGACCCGCTGGCAGAACGACCAGGGCCAGGTCAGCCGGGTGTACGGCGAGAAGTGGGCCGCCAACGTCACCTGGGACCAGCTCAAGAAGCTCGACTCGGTGCGCGCCCGCCTGGCCACCATCTACGACCCGGCCAACCCCGAGGTTGACGTGGCCACCGACCTGAAGAACCTGTCGGAGGTCTTCGGCCAGGTCTACCTCCACGCCGCCTGACCCTCCTCGACGGCCCGGTCACCGCATCGCCGGTGCCCGGGCCGTCGTTTTGACCGGGCACTTTTGACCGGGCACCGCGCCCACGACGCCAGGGCGCGGGCATCACCCGGCATGCGGCCGCCGACCGGCTCAGAGGAGCGTCCCGCCCGTGACCTCGAACCTGGCCAGGGCCGCGTCGATCCGGGACAGCGTGTCGGGGTGCAGGGTGAGGTCGGCCGCCGCGAGGTTCTCCTCGATGTGGGCAGGAGTGCGGCTGCCGGGGATGGTCACCACGTGCTCGTCCTGGTGCAGCAGCCAGGCCAGGGCGAGCTGGGCCGGTGTGATGCCCAGCTGCGCGGCCAGGGCCCTGATCGGGGCGTAGCGGTCGTTGTTGCTCGCCAGGTTGCCGGCGGAGAAGCGGGGCGCGTTGTGGCGGAAGTCGCCCTCCTCGAGCGTCTCCACCGTGCCGGTCAGGAATCCGTTGCCCAGCGGGCTCCACCCCACGATCCCCACGCCCAGCTCCCTCGCGGTCGCCAGCAGGCCGGGGTCCACGGGGCGCCACATCGACCACTCGTTCTGCACGGCCGTCACCGGATGCACCGCGTGCGCGGCTCTGAGCTGGGCGGCCGTCACGTTGGACAGGCCGATGTGCTTGACCAGGCCGTCCTTCACGAGCTCGGCCAGCGCGCCGGTCATGTCCTCGATCGGAACGCCGGGGTCCGGATAGTGCGAGTAGTAGAGGTCGATCACGTCCGTGCCCAGGTTTCGCAGGCTGCGTTCCGCGTAGCCGCGGATCAGGCGGGGGTCGGCGTTCACCCGTAGCTCGTTGAACGCGTACCCGACCGGATGCGACCTGCTCGGCTCCCCCTCGGGGATCGCCAGGCCGAACTTGGTGGCGACCACCACCTCGTCCCTGCGGCCCTTGATCGCGCGGCCTACAAGGCGCTCGTTGTGGCCGTTCACACCGTAGGCGTCGCTGGTGTCCACGTGGGTGGCGCCACTGTCCAGCGCGGCCTTGAGCGCCGCCTCGGCGCGGGTGTCGTCGATCTCGCCGTAGACGCCCGGCGACAGGACCATGGCGCCGAAGCCGATGGCCGGGACTTGCAGGCTGCCAAGCGTTCGTGTCTTCATGCCCTCGATCCTGCTGCGCGGACGCCCGGCGCGTCCAAGACCCCTTGGTATAACCATCGGTTATGGATGTGCACTTGCGGGAGCTGCGGTACTTCGTCGCGGTGGCCGAGGAGCTGAACGTGACGCGGGCCGCCGAGCGGCTGTTCGTCTCGCAGCCGGCGCTGTCCAAGCAGCTCAGGGTGCTGGAGAGGCAGCTCGGGTTCCGGCTGTTCGAACGGGTGCACAGCGGCGTGGTGCTCACCCGGCAGGGCGAGGCGCTCCTGCCGGCCGCCCGTGAGCTGCTCGAACGGTGGACGGCCGGGGTCGAGTCCGCGCGGGCGGCGGCGCCCGCGGGGACGCTGGTGATCGGGATGCAGACGGCCGTGGGCAGGGGGCTGCAGCAGGAGGCGCTGCGGCGGTTCCGGGCGGCCATGCCGGGGTGGGAGGTGTCGTTGCGGCTGGTGGGCTGGGACGACCCCAGCGGCGGGCTGGCCGACGGGTCCTCCGATGTGGCGTTCATCTGGCTGCCGGTGCCGCCGGGGCTGAAGACGTACGTGCTGGCCACCGAGGGCAGAGGGGTGGCCATGCCGGACGATCATCCGCTGGCGGAGCTGGCGGAGATCCCGTTCGCGGCGCTGCGCGACGAGCCGTTCATCGCCCTGCCTCCGGCGGCCGGGCCGCTGCGGGATTTCTGGCTCGGGGTGGACGCCCGCGACGACGAACCGGTGGTCGGGGTCACCGCGAACACGCCGGAGGAGGTGTTCGAGGCGGTGATCAGCGGGCTCGGGGTGGTGCTCGTGGCCGAGGGGAACGCCGCGCTCTACAACAGGCCCGGCATGGCCTACCGTCCGGTGACGGGGCTGCCCCCGGGGGAGCTCGCCATCGCGTGGCGCGAAGGGGATAGAAGCCCACAAGTCGCGGCATTCATCGACGCACTGCGACAAGTGACCACTAAGGTCTGACGCGACATCGGATCCCGCGGAAGGGCGAGACATGAGCGACTACGCCATCACCTTCGACCTCATCGACGCCGACCACGACGGCCGCATCTCCGCCGTCGAGCTCGTACGGTTGATGGAGGTGCTCGGCCAGCCGGTCACGCTGGAGGCCGCGCAGGAAGGCGTGCGCAAGCTCGACAAGGACGGCGACGGCCTGATCGACAAGGAGGAGTTCGCCGACTTCCTCCAGAAGTGATAAAAAACGAGCTCTTGTACACAATCTCCTGTTGCCTGGGTCACAATGGCGACGGGAGGGACGATGGTCATCACGAGTGATATCCCCGTGCAAGCGCTCAGGGCGGGCATCGGCACGGTCACGAAAGAGGTGATCGAGGAGATCCAGGCCCGGATCCCCGAGTACGCCCGGCCATCGGACGGTCTTTACCTCAAGGTCATCAGGATGGCGGTCGAGCAGGCCGTCGAGGGCTTCCTCGACCGCATTGAGAACCCTGGAGCGCCCTGGGACCCCGAGCCGTTCCGCATGATCGGCAAGGGCGAGGCGGCCGAGGGCCGCAACCTCGAGCCGCTGCAGACCGCGATGCGGCTCGGCGCCCGGGTGGGCTGGCGGCGCCTCACGGAGCTCGCGGAACCGCTCGATCTGTCCCCGCAGACCCTGTACGACCTGGGCGAGGCCATCTTCGTCTACCTCGACCAGCTCGCCGACGCGGCGGCCGAGGGCTTCGAGGAGGCCAGGGCGCACGCGGCCGGCGAGGTCGAGCGCCGCCGCGCCCGCCTGCTCGACCTGCTGCTCAGCCGCCCGCCCGCCGGCGCGGAGGCCGTCGCCGAGCTGGCCAAGTCCGCCGGGTGGCGGCTGCCCAAGACCGTCGCCTGCGTGGCACTCGACGACCGGCACGGTGCACCCGCGCTGGCTCCCGACGTGCTCTTTGGCCTGGACAGGTCGGTCCCATGCCTGCTCGCGCCCGACCCCAACGGACCCGGCCGCGCCCGGCTGCTCGAGCATGCCCTGCGCGGGCGCTGGGCCGCGATCGGCCCCGCCGTGCCCCTGGCCGCCGCCGCGACCTCGCTGCGGTGGGCCGGCGAGGCGCTCGAGCTGTCGCGGCGCGGCGTCCTGCCGCGGGGGCCGCTGAGGTGCGAGGACCACATGGCGACGCTGGTGGTGTTCAAGGACGAGGAGCTGGTTGACGCGCTGGCCGAGGTGCGGCTCGCACCCCTGGCCCACCTGCGGCCCGCGCAACAGGACCGGCTGGCGGAGACGTTGCTGGCCTGGCTGCGGTACGGCCGCGGCGCGGGCGAGGTGGCCGCCAGATTGCACGTGCACCCGCAGACCGTGCGCTACCGGCTGCGGCAGCTCGAGGAGCTGTACGGAGATCAACTCGCCGATCCGGACATCCGCTTCGAGCTGGAGATAGCGCTCCGCGCCAGGCAGGCCTTACAGGGCGCGTGATCGCGCCCGTGGCGGGTAGCTCGGGCCCCATGCGACTGACGTACACCTCCGACGTCTGGTACAAGAACGCCGTCGTCTACTGCCTCGACGTCGAGACGTTCAAGGACGGCAACGGCGACGGCGTGGGCGACTTCCGCGGGCTGACGCAGCAGATCGACTACCTCGCGGGGCTCGGTGTGACGTGCCTCTGGCTCATGCCGTTCTTCCCCACCCCCAACAGGGACGACGGGTACGACATCACCGACTTCTACAGCATCGACCCGCGACTGGGCACGCTGGGCGACTTCGTGGAGTTCATGCGCACCGCCAATGACAGGGGTCTGCGGGTGATCGCGGACCTCGTCGTCAACCACACGTCTGACCAGCACCCCTGGTTCGTCGAGTCCCGCTCGAGCAGGGACTCGCCCATGCGCGACTGGTACGTCTGGTCCGACACGCCCGAGCCGGACGACCCCTCGCAGATCGTCTTCCCCGACAAGGAGAACAGCGTCTGGCAGTACGACGAGGGGTCGGGACAGTACTACCTGCACAGCTTCTACCGGCACCAGCCGGACCTGAACGTCGGCAACCCCGAGGTCAGGGACGAGATCGCGCGCATACTCGGCTTCTGGATGGAGCTCGGGCTGTCGGGGTTCAGGGTGGACGCGGTGCCGTTCCTCATCGAGAACGTCAACCCGAAACTGGCGAACCCGCACGAGTTCCTGGCGGACCTGCGGGCGTTCATGACGCGGCGCAAGGGCGGGTCGATCCTGCTGGGCGAGGTCAACGTCCCGTACAAGGATCTGATCACATACTTCGGCGATGGCCTCGGCGACCAGCTCAGCATGTGCTTCGACTTCATCGGCATGCAGAACGCCTGGCTGTCGATGGCCCGCAGCGACGCCACGCCCCTCGCCCGCGCCCTGCGCGAGCGCCCCCAGCCGCCGAAGGACTGCCAGTGGGCCATGTTCCTGCGCAACCATGACGAACTCACCCTCGACAAGCTCACGGACGAGGAGCGACAGGAGGTCTTCGAGGCGTTCGGGCCGCGTAAGGACATGCAGATCTACGGCCGCGGCCTGCGCCGCCGCCTGCCGACCATGTTCGGCGGGGACCTGCGGCGCATCAAGATGGCCTACAGCCTGCTGTTCTCGCTACCGGGCACTCCTGTGATCTTCTACGGCGAGGAGATCGGCATGGGGGAGAACCTCGACGAGGAGGGCCGCATGGCGGTCCGCGTCCCCATGCAGTGGTCGGCGGACGGCGGGTTCACCCAAGGCGAGCCGGTACGCGAGATCCCGGAGGGCTCGTTCGCGCCCGACCGGGTGAACGTGGCCGACCAGAAGCGGGACGTGAACTCGCTGCTGCGCTGGTTCCAGCTGCTGATCGAGCGCTACCGGGAGTGCCCTGAGCTGGCGTGGGGCCGCTACACGGTGCTGGAGACCGGCCACCGCGCGGTCCTGGCCCACCGCTGTGACGCCGACGGGGCCACGGTGGTGGTCGTGCACAACCTCTGCGACACCGCCCGGGACGTGGAGCTGACGTTGGAGGGGTTAGCGGGCTACCACCTCACGGACCTCCTGGTGGACGGCACGCTGGAGGTGCCGGCGGACGGCTCGGTACGGGTCCCGCTGGGCCCCCACGGCTGCCGCTGGCTCCGCGCCTCACCTCCGCGGATTCCCCCGGAGGACGCCTCGGTCAAAGCCCTGTGACCCTCGACGTCTCGCCGACGCGGCGCGCCTGGACAACGGAGGGTCCGTCGTCCCGCCTCGGCGACGCCTGGCCCGCCGCCCTGCATGTCGCCGGACAGCCGCCCGACAGTGTTCCGCGGGGTCACGGGGTGGTGCGAGGGTCAGGGCGGTGGGGTGGAGGGCCAGGCGGACATGGCGAGGGCGGCGGTGTGGAGCAGGGCGGCGGCGGGAGCGCCGTCGCGGGACTGTGTGGACATGCCCTGGATCACCGCCGCGTAGAACGTCGCCAGCCCCTCCGTGTCCGTGTCCGCCGGCAGGAGCCCGGCCGCCACGTCCTCGTCGATCCGGGCCTTCAGCGCCCCCTTGGCCGCCTCCCTGAACCCCCGCAGCAGCTCCTGGACCTCGGCTGACTCGGGCCCGCAGTTCACCGCGGCCGTGATGATCAGGCATCCCGCCGGATGCGCGTCGCTCACGAAGTCGGCGGCGGACTCCCGCAGCACCCGTTCGATGGCCGCGCGCCCCGTCGGCTCCTCCGCGAGCGCCCGTGTCGTGAAAGCCCCGTACGTCTCCTGGTAGCGCCGCACCGCCTCCTCGAACAGCCGCCGCTTGTCCCCGAAGGCCGCGTACAGGCTGGGCGGCCTGATGCCCATGGCGGCGGTCAGCTCGGCGACCGAGGTCGCCTCGTAGCCGTGCCGCCAGAACGTGAGCAACGCCCGCTCCAGCGCCTCCTCTTTGTCGAACGCCCGCTGTCTGGCCATGCCCACCATTCTATAGCGTTCGCTATGTTATGGTTTCTGTATCGATCGCTAAAGATAGGGATGGCAAGGATGAAGACTGCCCTCGTGACGGGAGCCAGCAGGGGAATCGGCCGCGCCATCGCGCTGCGCCTGGCCAGGGACGGCTTCCGCGTGGCCGTCAACTACGCCAGGGACGAGACGGCCGCCAAGGAGGTCGTCGGCCTGATCGAGCAGCACGGCGGCAGCGCGTTCTCCGTGCAGGCCGACCTGGGGCGGCAGGAGGACGTGCGCCTGCTCGCGGAGCGGCTGAGAAGTGAGACGGCCGTCCTGGACGTGCTGGTCAACAATGCGGGCATCGGCATGTCCAAGCCCATCGCGGAGGAGACGCCCGAGGCTTACGACCGGGTGTTCGCGGTCAACGTCAAAGGGCTGTTCTTCCTCACCCAGCAGCTGCTGCCGCTGATCCCCGACGACGGCAGGATCGTCAACATCACCTCAGGTGTGGCCCGCATCGCCTTCCCCGAGGGGATCGCGTACGCGATGACCAAGGGCGCGGTGCAGGTGTTCACGCTGTCGCTGGCCAAGGAGCTGGGCCCGCGCGGCATCACGGTCAACAACGTGGCGCCCGGCATCATCGACACCGACACCAATGCCGCGTGGCTGCGCGGCAATCCGGAGGCGGAGAAGTACGCGGCCGGCAGACACGCGCTCAACCGGATCGGCCAGGTGGACGAGATCGCGAACGCGGTGGCGTTCGTCGCCTCGCCGGAGGCGAGCTTCATCACCGGCAGCACCATCGACGCCACCGGCGGCGGGAACCTCTGATGCCCACAGTCATCCACAGCTCCGGCCAGGTCCACTACCGCCGGGAGGGCAGCGGCCCCGGCCTGGTCATGGTGCACGGCACCGGCGGCGACGCCGTCACCAACTACGCCCACCTCGTGCCGGGCCTCGCCGACATCCGCACCGTCATCACCCCCGACTACGCGGGCAGCGGCCAGACCGCGGACCCGGGCGGCGACCTCACGCTCGACCTGCTCGCGGGACAGGTCGCGGCCACGTTCGAGGGGCCGTCCGACCTCGTCGGCTTCTCGCTGGGCGCGGCCGTGGCCGCGGCGGTCGCGGCCGAGCATCCCGAGCTGGTCAGGCGCCTGGTGCTGATCGCCGGCTGGACGCACGCGGAGGACTCCCGGCTCAGCCTCGGCCTGCGAACCTGGGCCAGGCTGGCGGCCACCGACCCGGAGAGCTTCGCCGCGTACGGGCCGCTGGTGGCGTTCAGCCCCGGGTACGTGAGCGCGGCCGGCGCCGAGGCCATCATGGCGGGCGAGCCCCCGCACGGGACGCTGAGACAGATCGAGCTGGACCTCCGCGTCGACATCAGGGATCTGCTGCCGAAGATCACGGCCCCCACGCTGGTCATCGGCAACACCCGGGACTACCTGATCCCGGTGGAGCACGCCCGCGCGCTGCACGCGGCGCTGCCCGGCAGTGAGTACGCCGAGCTGGACAGTGGCCACGTCGTCCTGCACGAGCGGCCGGCCGAAGTCACAACACTTATCCGAGAGTTCATCACCCGCGTAACCAACGAGTGATTTGTCCTGATTACTCTCCAGCCTCATGCAGACCAAGAAGCTCGCCGTCACCGGGGCCGCCACGCTGTGCGCGCTGGCCCTGGTGACGCCCCCCGCGCAGGCCGGTGCCGCCCCGGTCACCGTCACGGTCATGGGCACGTCCGACATCCACAGCAACGGCCTCAACTGGGACTACTTCAAGGACACCACGTACGCCGACAGCGCGGGCAACAGCGTCGGCCTGGCCAAGGTGTCCTCCTTGGTCAACCAGATCAGGGCCGAGCGCGGGGCGGACCACACGCTGCTGTTCGACTCGGGTGACACCATCCAGGGCACTCCGCTGGCGTACTACTACGCCAAGGTCGAGCCGATCACCGAGACCGGCCAGACCCACCCCATGGCCAAGGCCATGAACGCCATCGGGTACGACGCCGTGACGCTGGGGAACCACGAGTTCAACTACGGCCTGCCGCTGCTGGCCACCTGGATCAAGCAGATGAAGGCGCCGGTGCTCGGCGCGAACGCGGTCTACGAGAAGACCGGGCTGCCCGCGTACAAGCCGTTCGTGATCAAGACCATGAAGGTCGAGGGCGAGAAGCCGATCAAGGTGGGCGTGCTCGGCCTGACCAACCCCGGCGTGGCCATCTGGGACAAGGCGAACGTCGAGGGCAAGCTCCGGTTCACCGACCTGGTCGAGTCCGCGAAGAAGTGGGTGCCGGTCATCCGTGGCCTCGGCGCGGACGTGGTCGTCGTGACCGCGCACGCGGGCGACAACGGCATGTCCTCCTACGGCGGCGACCTGCCGGTCGAGAACGCCTCCGCGATGGTGGCCGAGCAGGTGCCGGGCATCGACGCCGTCCTGTTCGGGCACGCGCACAACGACGTGCCCCAGCGGTTCGTCACGAACAAGGTCACGGGGCAGCAGGTGCTGCTGACCGAGCCGGGCAGGTGGGGCCAGCGCCTGTCGAAGCTGGACTTCCAGCTCACCAAGCAGCACGGCAGGTGGGTGGTCACCGGCAAGTCCTCCACCACGATCAACACGAACACGGTCGCGGAGGACCCCAAGATCGTCCAGCTGCTCAAGCCGCAGCACGACGTGACCGTCGGCTACGTGAACAAGGTCGTGGCCAAGTCAACGCAGGAGCTGTCGGCCGCGGAGTCGCCGTACAAGGACACGGCGATCCTCGACTACATCCAGCACGTGCAGGTGGAGACGGTCAAGCAGGCGCTGCCTGACAACACGCTGCCGGTGCTGTCGATCGCCGCGCCGTTCAGCCGCACCGCCGTCTTCCCCGCCGGTGACATCCGCGTCAGGGACGTGGCCGGCCTGTACGTCTACGACAACACGCTGCTGGCGATCAGGCTGACCGGCGCGCAGATCAAGGACTACCTGGAGTACTCCGCCAAGTACTTCAACCAGCTCGCGCCCGGTGCTCCGGTGGACGTGACCAAGCTGACGAACGCCGGCAACACCCCCGACTACAACTACGACCAGCTCTCCGGCGTGTCCTACGACATCGACGTCTCGAAGCCGGTGGGGCAGCGGATCGCCAACCTGACCTACGACGGCGCCCCGGTCCCGGCTGACAAGGAGTTCGTGGTCGCGATCAACAACTACCGGCAGTCGGGCGGCGGCGGCTTCCCGCACGTCGCGAGCGCCCCGGTGCTCTACAACGCGCAGGTGGAGATCCGCCAGGCGCTGATCGACTACGCCACCGCCAAGGCCACCATCGACCCGGGCGACTTCGCCGCCCAGAACTGGAAGCTGACCAGGGACGGGGTGCCTGTCTTCTAGGTTCTTGTACGGCTGCGCACGGGAGGACCCACCCGCCGACCGTGGCCGGCCTCAGTCCAGGGAAACGCTCACCGTGCGCACGTGGCGGGCCGCCGCGACGTGCGCACGGGCACCGGCTGGGTGGTCACAGGTAGGACGGTCCCGTGACCCGGTGCCGGAACGTCCACCACACCCAGCCCTGGGCGGCCACCAGCAGCGGGATCAATGTCAGGATGACCGGCACGAGCAGGGAGCCCGATGTGCCGGGGTGCAGCGGCAGCCGGAGCCCCGCCAGCACCCCCACGGCCAGCAGCGCGGCGGCGGTCAGCGCGTAGGTGCGGCCCTCGCCCGCCCCGCCGGAAAGCACGGCCGCCCGTTCCCGCAGGGCCCCGCGCAGCCGCAGGGCCGCGAAGGCCAGCCCGTGCGTGGCGAACAGGGCGGCCAGCACCAGGGCGGGCAGCACGGCGATCGGGCCGCGGATGCCGAGCAGCACGTGACTGAGCAGCGAACCCCAGCTCAACGCCAATCCCCAGCTCCCGGCGACGATCGCGCCGTCCCAGAACGCCTGCCACCGCGGCCCCGGCACCCGTCCACGCAGCCACAGGCCCATGTCGCGGACGACCCACGCCAGGACCAGCGTCACGACCAGCGTGTAGTTGCCGCTCAGCAGCGCGCCCTCCAGCTCGGGGAACAGCCCGGCCAGCACCCCCGCCGTGGCCACCAGCCAGACCTCGTTGCCCAGGAAGAAGGGCGCGATGGCGGCGATCACCTCGCGCCGCTCGGCCGCCGACCTGCCCAGGTACGGCAGCGCCATGCCGACCCCGATGTCGGCCCCGGCCAGCACGAGGTAGCCGAGCGCGAAGAAGGCCAGAACGAAGATCTCCATGACGGCCTCCTTAGAGGGAAAGGGCGGGGGAGGGAGCAGGAGCGGTGGCGCCCAGCGTCGCGGCCTCGGGCCCGCGGCGGGCGTGCCTGGCCAGCAGCCAGTAGTTGATCGCGATCAGCACGGCGAACACCGCGGTGAAGGCGGTGACCGAGAACCGCATCTGGGCCGCGGACACCAGCGACATCGCGTCGGCCGTCTTCAGCAGCCCGTACACGGCCCACGGCTGGCGCCCCATCTCGCGGAAGATCCAGCCGGACAGCATGGTCACGAACGGGACCGGGATCATCAGGATCAGCAGCCAGTGCCACAGCCTGAACCCGCGCACGGCCGGACGGAAGAGCACGAGCAGGCAGCTCAGCGACGCGACCACCGTCATCACCAGCCAGAGCATCATCATCGTGATGGCCGAGGCCTGCACAAGGCCCACCGGCGGCAGGTAGTCGCCGGGGCCGTGGGCAGCCACCATCTGTGCCTGGAGCGCGGCTTTCTCGGCCGCCGAACCGGACCACGCCGCCGCCTTCGCCGGCTGCAGGGTCTCGAACCCGAGCCCGCCGAACGTCACGGTGACGAACAGCGCGGGCACCACCACCCCGATCCCGATCCGCAGCGACTTGCGGAAGAAGTCCTGCTCGGCGGTGCGCTTACACAGGTGGTACGCGCTCACTCCGGCCATGAAGAAACCGCCGGTGATCATCGCGCCGCCCATGATGTGACCGAACGCGACCAGCCCCGCCGGGTTGGCCACCATCGCCCCGAAGTCCACCAGCCGTAGCACGCCGCCGTCCACCACATGGCCGGCCGGGTGCTGCAGGAAACCGTTCGCCACCATGATCCAGAACGCCGACGCGTACGCGGTCAGCGTCACGACCCAGATCAGCGCGAGGTGCGCCCACCGGTTCAGCCGGTCCCAGCCGAAGATCCACAGACCGAGGAACGTGGACTCGACGAAGAACGCCACCAGCGTCTCGATCGCCAGCGCCGACCCGAAGACGTTCCCCGCGTACTCCGTGAGCCCGCTCCACGACAGCCCGAGCTGGAACTCCATCACCAGCCCGGTGACGATGCCCATCGCGTAGTTGATGATGTAGAGCTGGCCCCAGAACTTCGTCATCCGCAGGTGCACGGGATCGCGGCTGAAGGTGGCCCTGGTCTGGATCGCGGCGACCAGCGTCGCCAGGCCGAGCGTCAGCGCCACGAAGAGGAAGTGCGCGCCCGCCGTGAGCGCGAACTGCAGGCGGGCCAGGTCCACGGTGTCCATGGTCAGAGACTCCCGGTACGGCTCCGCCAGCCGCGTCATGCCCGGGCGGCAACCTGCCGTACATCTCTGGTCGCACCGAGATCGCCCGGCGTACCACTCAGGGTGTAACCCAGCCCGGGACGATCATGCCGGCCTCGTACGCGATGACCACGAGTTGGGCCCTGTCACGTACCGACAGCTTGGTCATGATGCGGCTGACGTGTGTCTTCGCCGTCGCGGGGCTGAGCACGAGCCGGGCCGCGATCTCGTCGTTCGACAGGCCGCCGGCCACCAGCGTCATGACCTCGCGCTCGCGCTCGGTGAGCGAGTTCAGCTCAGGGCCCGGCTCGGGGCGCTTGACCCGGCCCGCGAACTCGGCGATCAGCCGCCGCGTGATCGACGGCGCGATGAGCGCGTCGCCCCTGGCCACGACCCTGACCGCGTGGATCAGCTCGGCCGGCTCGGTGTCCTTGACCAGGAAGCCGCTCGCGCCGGCGTGGAGTGCGGCGTACACGTAGTCGTCCAGGTCGAACGTGGTCAGGATGATCACCTTGACGCCCTCGAGCCGGGGGTCGGCGGTGATCTGGCGGGTGGCCTCCAGGCCGTCGAGTTCCGGCATGCGGATGTCCATGAGCACCACGTCGGGCCGGTGCTCGCGGG
>NZ_JBFAMX010000131.1:0-22896 GCF_040659615.1 Nonomuraea sp. NPDC049784 | reverse complement strand
CAGGTGGCCGGTGGCGGCGGCGCTGGCCGTCATTGCGCTGTCCGTACCGGCCGCCGCGGCCTCGGTGGCGGCGGGGATAGCCACGCTCATCGCGGCGCTCTACCGGCGCCCGCCCGCCGCCGTCGCGGTAGGCGCGGCGTGGGTGGCCGCGACGTTGATCAGATTCGCGCTGCGGCCTCCCGGCCTGGCGCCCTACATGGTGTGGGCGCTGGTCGGCGTGCTGATCGGCGGGGCGCTCACCGGCTGGGGCATGCTGGCGCGGACCCGGCGCGAGCTGATGCTGTCACTGGCGGAACGGGCCCACCGCGCCGAGGCCGAGCAGCGGATGCGCGCCGAGGAGGCGCGCCGCGCCGAACGCCTCGGTCTCGCCCGCGAGATGCACGACGTGCTCGCGCACCGGCTCTCGCTGCTGGCGGTGCATGCCGGGGCGCTGGAGTTCAACGCGGAGGCGACGCCGGGCGAGGTCGCCGAGGCGGCGGGGGTCATCCGGTCGAGTGCCCACCAGGCCCTGGAGGAGCTGCGCGCGGTCATCTCCGTGCTGCGCGACGGCTCCTCGTCCGAGCTCGCCGAACCAGGTCAGGAGCTCGCGCCGCTGATCGAGGAGTCGCGGCGGGCGGGGATGCGGGTCGAGCTGCACGACCATGGCGTACGGCTCACCGGTCTGCCGGAGGCGACGCGGCGTACCGCGTACCGGATGGTTCAGGAGGGTCTCACCAACGCCCGCAAGCACGCGCCCGGCGAGCCCGTCACGGTGCTCCTCTCGGGCACGGCCGGCGGCGAGCTGACGATCGAGATACGCAACCCGCTCGGAGCGGCGGGGGGACTGGGTTCGACCGGGGCCGGGGCGGGGCTGGCCGGGCTGGAGGAACGGGTGTCGCTCGTGGGCGGGCGTCTGGAGCACGGACGCACCGACGACGACGGGCGGCAGGGGCAGCGCGGCCGCGTGAACGGCGGCGGGTTCCGGCTGGTGGCGCGGCTACCATGGCCCAGTGAGTGAGCCCGCCCCCATCCGGGTCCTGATCGTCGACGACGACGCGCTCGTACGTGCCGGACTGACGCTGATGCTCAAGGGCGCGCCCGGCCTGCGAGTGGTGGGCGCCGTGTCAGACGGCGGCGAGGTCCAGGCCGCCGTGGGCGAGCACTCCCCCGACGTCGTGCTGATGGACATACGGATGGCCGGGATCGACGGCATCGACGCCACCAGCCGGCTGCGGAGCCGCCAGGGCGCGCCCGAGGTCATCATCCTGACCACGTTCGACGCCGACGAGCACGTGTTCAGGGCGCTGCGGGCGGGCGCGAGCGGGTTCCTGCTGAAGGACACTCCGCCCGAGGGGATCGTCGAGGCCATCAAGCGGGTCGTGAACGGCGAGCCCATCCTGTCGCCGAGCGTCACCCGGCGGTTGATCGCTCACCTGGTCCCCGAGGAGGAGAGCCGGCGGCGAGCCGACGCCCGGCGCCTGCTCGGCACGCTCAGCGAGCGCGAGCGCGAGGTGGCGCTGGCCGTCGGCCAGGGCAAGCCGAACGCGGTCATCGCGGACGAGCTGCACATGAGCGTCGGCACGGTGAAGGGCTACATCTCGCGCATCCTCACCAAGGCCGGCCTGGACAACCGCGTCCAGCTGGCCCTCGTCGTCCACGACGCCTCGTAAGGACACTTCCCCGCGCCCGGCGCAGCACCTGCTTTCCCGGTTCTTCACTTGCCCGGCCATCACCGGCTCGCCTGCCGTCATTCGGCGATGATCTAATGCCGTCGATCACTAAAGCGAGAGCAAGTGTAGGTAAAATGAAGCAAAGCAGCTTCCGACGCTGGGCGACGGTCTCGGCGGCCATGGCTATATCGGCCGTCACGCTCCTGCCGGTCGGCGCCGCCGAAGCCGCGGGATCTCCCGTGGACGTTCAGCTCCTGTCCCTCACCGACTTCCATGGCTATCTGACGCCGCAGAACGACGCCGCGAACGGCACCGTGAAGGACGCCGAGGGCAAGAGCATCGTGGTGGGTGGCGCCCCGTACATCGCCACGCACCTGAAGAACCTGCGGCAGGGTCACGAGAACTCGATCACCTTCACGACCGGCGACGACTTCAGCGGCTGGCCCACCGAGGTGGCCTTCCACCAGGACGAGCCCACCGTCGAGTTCCTCAACGCGATCGGCGTGGAGTTCTCCGCGGTCGGCAACCACGAGCTCGACCGGTCGCTGGAGTTCCTGCGCGACCACATGGGCAAGGGCCGCTGCTTCGGCGTGGTCGACGTGGACAGCTGCTTCACGGACTCCACCGGCCGCCAGTTCCAAGGCGCGCGCTACACGATCTCCTCCGCCAACATCACCCCCAAGGGCTCCACGAAGCCGATTTTCGAGCCGTACGTCATCAAGACGGTGAAGGTGCGCGGCGGCAAGAACGTCCGGATCGGGTTCATCAACCTGACCACCCCGACCACGGTCACCGGTTCGACGTCCTACCAGCCGGAGCTGGACAACCTGCCGCTGGTGGAGACCGCGAACAAGTACGCGACCGAGCTGAAGCGCCGGGGTGTCGAGGCGATCGTGGCCAACGTGCACGAGGGCGGGACCGCGGGAGACGTCTACGACCGCTGCAACAGCAACCCCTCGGGGCCGGTCATCGACTTCGCAAAGCAGGCCTCCCCCGACATCGACGCGATCATCACCGGCCACTGGCACGCGCTGTTCAACAACTGCATGATCCCGGACCCGGCGGGCAACCCCCGGCCGGTGGTGGAGGCGGCCAACCACGGACGCCTGATCAACGAGATGAACCTCAAGATCGACCCGAGCACGGGTGACATCATCCGCTCCGCCACCGCCTCGGTGAACCACCCGGTCACCCGCGACGTCACGCCCGACCCCGCGATGACGCGGCTCGTCGACTACTGGAAGGCCCGCGGCGCGCAGACGTACGCGCGCCCGGTCGGCAAGATCAGCGGTGACATCACCCGGACCCGCGCCGCCGACGGCGAGAGCACGCTGGGCAACCTCGTCGCCGATGCGGAGTACGCGGACGCCGTGCAGAACGCCGGCGGACCGGTCGACCTGGCGTTGGTGGACACGGCGCCGCTGATGGGCTCCAACAGCCTGCGCGGAGATCTGCGCTTCGCCAAGGGCACCAATCCCGCGGACGCCGACGGGACCGTCCTGTTCGGAGAGGCCTGGGCCACGTACGGCTACGCGAACCCCGTGCTCACTGTCTCCCTCACCGGGCAGCAGCTCGAGCAGGCGCTGGAGCAGCAGTGGCAGACGCAGGCCGACGGCACGGTGCGGTTCAGCCCGCTGGCCGTCTCAGCCGATGTCCGGTACTCCTATGACGCCTCGCGGCCGGTGGGTGACCGGGTCGACCCCTCCAAGGTGCTGATCGCCGGCGCTCCGCTGGACGCCGGGCGGACCTACCGGGTAGCCGCTCTCGCGTACACCCTGATCGGCGCGGACGGATTCAGCGCGCTGGGCGGCTTCACCGACCCGGTGCGGGGCTCGCGCGACTACGAGGCCTTCCGCTCCTACTTCCAGGCCAACGAGACGGTCGCTCCTCCCGCGCTCGACCGGGTGACCGCGCTCTGACGTCCTGCCCTCTCGGCTCGCCGGCCCGTGACCGGCGGGCCGAGGGGGACGTGCTCATGCCCGTGCCTGGTTCGCCCGGAGGAAGCCGGAGACGATCGCGGCGGTCTCGTCCGGGCGCTCGTGGTGCGGCAGGTGTCCCACGCCCTCGAGCAGCCGGAGGTCGGCGCGTGAGAACACCGAACGCACCCGTTCCTCGGACGGCATCGGGGTGACGGGGTCCTGGCGCCCCCAGATGACCTGGACGGGCACGTCGGCGGCGTCGAGGGACCGGTAGAGGGGCTCGGCTCCGTGAATGGGGACGTTCCGGATCGCGGAGATGAGGCTCCGCTTGAAACCCTGATATCGCAGTTCAGGCAGGAAGCGCGCCCGTACGCGAGCCACGACGCGCTCGTCGCGTGAGTAGCCGGGAATGCGCGCTTTGAGGGCGCGATCTCCGATGAGATGGAACAACGGTTCACCGACCACGGGCAGGAGGGCCAGGCGCGCCCCGAGGTTGAGCGGGGTGGCGAAGCCGTCGGGCGAGATCAGGCACAGGCGGGAGACCCGGTCGGGGTGGCTCACCGTGTACTCCGCGGCGATCGGTCCGCCGAACGCGAGCGCCACGAGGGTCACCGGGCGGTCGACGCCGAGTGCTTCCAGCAGGTCCGTGATCTGTCCGTCGAACAGGGCCTGGTCGTACTCGAGGCGGGGGCGGTCGCTGAACCCCATTCCGTACCGGTCGTAGCGGATCGTCCGGTAGCCGGCCGCCGCCAGCCGTTCGAACAGGCCGTCCCACATCCACAGGGACAGCGTCGCTCCGGGAATGAACAGGATCGGCTCCCCGTACTCGGGACCGTCGACGACCACATGCGTCATGCCGTGGCGAAGCCGGACGAAGGAGCCGGGAGCGTTCTCCCGGGCTCGAGCGTCCATCCGGACGCTTTCGCCACGAAGTCGGCTACCGGTACGGATACGCATGAGGCGGACTCCTTCACGATACAATGACCGAGGGTCAGTCAAGTGACCGCAGGTCAGTCTGCATCAATGACCGCCGGTCAGTCAACAAGGAGAACGGGGACACGACCATGATCGAGCGCGCCGCGGCCAGGCGGAAACGCGTGATCAAGCCTGCTGAAGAGCGCCGCGCGGATCTGCTGGACGCGGCGATGGCGGTCTTCACCGAACATGGCGTCGCCGACGCCACCGTCAAGGACATCACTGAGCGAGCGGACGTCGCCAAAGGTACGTTCTACCTCTATTTCGATGCCAAGGACCAGGTCGTCGCGGCCTTGTGGGAGCGGTACGTGTCACGCTTCCTCGAGCTCGCGGAGGACCTGATCGGGAACCGGACCCCGCGGGACGACTGGAGCAGCGTCCTCGCCGCGCTCGTGGAAGAACTCATCGATCACGCCATGGGACATGCGAACCTCCACCGCATCGTCTACGGGTCGGCCGACGCCAAGGCGCTCGCCCTCTGCTGGGAGACGAACCAGCAGGTCATCGCCCTGCTGGCGGAGGCGATCCAGCGTGGCATGACCGCGGGAGTCCTACGCCCCGGCGACCCCGAGGTCCTCGCGCGCGTCATCTACCACGGCACACACGGCGCACTGCACGACGCGATCTCCGGCACCGTGCAGTACGGCCGCGACGAGGTGGTCAGGACGGTCCAGGACATCATCGGCCAGGTGCTTACCGCCTAGTTGGGGTTACCGGCGTGGGTGAGCGTCTCCCAGGCGACGAAGAGGTTGTTGGAGCCCGCCTGGCGCTGCTGCTCGGCGAGGGTCTGCGTGTTGGCCATGGCGATGCCCATCCGGTTGTGCAGGGCGTTGAAGCCGACCTCGGTGACCGGCCCCAGGCCCAGGGTGAGGCTCCCGCCGCACAGCCACGACGGCACGGCCGTCCCGAGCTGGTACTTGGCGTGCAGGCCGAGCGCGTGCCGCAGGCGGTCGGCGACCTCCGGGTAGAGGTCCTGCCCCTGGATCCGGGCGGTCTCGGCGATGTGCGCGATCGCCGCCAGGCCGTACCCGGTGTGGGTGAAGTCGCGGCACGTCTCCTGGGACAGCCCGTCGACGAAGGTGTCTTGCCCCTGCCAGTAGTCGACGACCTCCGCCCGCGTGTCGATGCCGGAGCCGGCCGGCCCCTTGGGGAAGGCGCCGTCGCCGGTGAGGTAGATGTACGCGGGCACGCGAGCCCGGAACGTGCTCACGGCCTTGTCGTAGGCGGTCTTGTCCTCCAGGAACACCGCGATCCCGATCGCCGCGTCCATCATCGACAGTTCCCAGTTGCCGTTCGTGCGGAGGCTGCCGTTGATGACCTCGGGCAGGTAGACGTTCCTGAGCATGGTCGCGAAGCGGTTGACGCCCGCGGAGGACCACCCGGTGTACGTGTACCGGATGATCTCGGCCGCCCTGGGCCAGGACGATCCAGCCCATCCTGTCTGGAGCGGCGCGTTGCTGTTGGTGTGGTCGATGATCACGGCGGACCAGGCGTCCATGATCTGGATCGCCCTCTCCGCGTACCGGCTGTCCCGTGTGATGTACCAGACCAGCGCATCGGTGTAGGCGGCCGGCGCTCTCCGGGCCGAGGCGGCGGGCGCGGACAATCAACGGGCGACAAGGCGGCGGTCGGCGGTCGCGTGAGCCGTCCGCGAAATATTCACCAGCTTTTGGCGTCTTTGTCTTTATTCGGGCCGACTTGAGCGGTGATCATGGCTATGTCCGTCGCACCCCACAAGGAGGCTTCGTGCACACTCCGCAACGCCCCGGACCTTCCTGGTCGGTAAGGCTCACCGTCGTCCTCGCCGCCATCATCTCCGTCATCGGCCTGGTCACCATCACCCCGGCCGGCGCCTCGGTCTACAACTCCTGCACCATCTCGCGGTGCGCCGACGCGCGCTCGGCCAGCGGAATCTGGTCGTCCAAGGGCTACCCCACCTCCAGCGGCTGGTACTCCTGGCCGGACGGCTACTTCCTCTAAACCAACATAGCTGGAGCTTGATGCGTCGTCGATCCCTCTACCTCGACACAAGTCACCACCGCTGGTTGGGGAGCGTGTGCCTTGGTCGCGCCGCATCGGCGAACAGGGGGAGTGAAACACAGTGACGTGCTCGATCGATAACAGTACGTGGCAAGAGGACTGAGATACGTCGACGCAGTACGCCTGCTTGGTGGACAGGATCCACTGCTAAAGCGGCTAGACACTCTAGCTGGACTAGCCTCCTTGGGAGCTCTTCCGGTAGCGGAGCTTATCGAGGCCAAAAACGAAGTCATGAAATTAAGCAACGATCTGCTTGGTGGAGTGCGTGATCGCAATTCACGCGATTCATGGACCAGCCGCACAGCGCGGATCGAAGCAGCGCACACTATTATTGTAACGGCCGCATTCTTTTCTGAGGCACGGTCGCTTAGCTTGCCTTTTAAGTGGTCCGATCTACGCATCACAAAAGAAGAGCAGCACGCGCTACGAACTGACCTGACGAGCCCAGTGCATCCCTCTCCGGAACTCCCTTTCGAGAAGGTGTGCGAAAATCTTCTCACCCATTATAGAATGTTGAGTGACGCGCTCAGGAAGTTCGTCCGTGGATTAAGGGTGTGGGACAAGCTTTCTGAGCATAAGCGGTCCCAAGCATCCAGGGAGTTTGTCGAGACCCTCCCAAGCCGAGCGATTGAACGATACAAAGACTTCTACCGCCAGTTGATGGTAGATGTCCCGGAATTCGCGTACTGGGCAGGGATGATCAGTGATGAGGCATCTCGTACTGAACTTGCTTCACTTAGGGCATTGTTGTCAAAACTCGCCAAGGGCACGGTATCGTCTGAGCAATTAGATTCCTTGGCCAGAGTTCAAGCTGCGTGCCTACAACGCCCCATTGCGAAGACTGGAGACATTCCAGTCGGCATGCGTTTGCCCACGCTGGAGGAAGCCTACGTAACTCCTCGCTTTCGAACAGCAAGGGCGTCCGAGGAGGCCGATAACGCCACACGCGGCGAAGATACATTTTGGGAGGATAGGGATGTTAGAGAAGATCTTCCATCTTTCATAGCCGGCTTCCTTTCTACATCTGATGCCGCCGAAAATCCCTTGATTGTACTGGGGCACCCAGGGGCGGGAAAGTCAGTTTTGACGCAGATACTCTCGGCCTACTTGCCGGCTTCTTACATGCCAATCAGAGTCCCTCTTAGAGAAGTGTCTGCGAGCAGGGATCTGCAGGTGCAAATTGAGCAGGCGATATACAATGCAACAGGTGATCGTCTGCAGTGGCCTTCACTAGCACGGTCCTGTGAACGAGCATTACCTGTAGTGATGCTTGATGGATTCGATGAGCTTCTACAAGCCACAGGTGCCCACCAGTCCGCATATCTTGAGCGTATTGTCGATTTCCAAGAGCGGGAACGGAATGCAGGGCGGTCAGTAGCGTTCATTGTGACGACTCGAAGCGCGGTGATAGAGCGAGCACGGGTACCCGAGAAGTCTATATTGGTCCGACTCGAACCATTCAATGATCGGCAAATAGACCGATGGATAGGGATCTGGAATCATTCAAACGCGTCATATTTCGACCACTCTAGTTTGAAGCCCTTCAGTGCAGAGCTCGTGAAAGCCCACATCCATTTAGCCGAACAGCCTCTACTTCTCATGATGTTGGCGTTGTATGATGCTGACAATAATGTTCTGCGCCTCACGATTCACGAGCTTCGCGAAAGCGAACTTTACGAGCGACTACTGAAGGCCTTTGCAATAAGGGAACTGCAGAAACATCATCCGGATGAACATGTTAAGCGGCTTGTTGAAGACGAGCTCCTAATTTTGTCAATAGCAGCCTTTGCGATGTTCAATCGCGGCCGGCAGTGGGTCACGGCAGACGAGGTATCTAAAGATCTCACTGTCTTTCTCCCGGTCAATCAAAGGCAACCCAGCGATCTAGATCTCCCGCTAAGCCGAGGTGAGCTTGCATTCGGACGATTCTTCTTCGTCCACCGCTCACAAGCTCATCATGACGAGGTGACCCTGCATACCTACGAGTTCTTGCACGCAACCTTCGGCGAGTTCCTGATAGCACGGCTCATTGCGTCAATTCTGCGGGATATGGTCGCACAAATGACCGGAGTGTTTTCCTCTGATATCAACGATACTTGGTTGAGCGCCCTATTGTCATGGAGTACTATTAGCGTTCGCACGCCTATTCTGAGCTTCCTTCAGGAAATGCTCGCAAGTCTTACGTGCGAAGAACGCAATAATCGGCTGCATCTGATTTATAGCATCTTTCATGGACTTCGTAGTCGCCACAGCCTAGGTCACCCGGCATATCTTCCAAGAGTGGCCAACCCTCCAGTGCTTTATGCGCAGTACTCGGCGAATCTGCTCTGCGTCGGGTTGGTTTGCACGCCATCTATAAAAGCGAGCCAGCTTTTTCCAGATCCTGAGGAGACGGTGATAGAGGACTGGCTAAAGCTTGTGAGGCTTTGGCAAGCCGGGTGTGACAGCGAGGAGATGTCGAGCCTTGCAACAGCAATCCAAGTGTCTCCGCAACGGGATTCCGATGGGGTGCGTGACCTGCAGTTGAGTTACGCGCCCCATGGCTGGGACCCCTCCCCGGTTGATCTCCGTTGGATGCTTGATTTGCCTTCGAGAAGTACGAGCGTCGTAATGTTGAATAAATCGTGGGCAGACGCCTCGGTGCGCGAAATGGCTTTCTCGCTGGCTCTCATGGAGAACATCTTCTTGCACATAATGGAGCCCATGCTAGCTAAAGGCTGGAAGCTGCTTGAAGCGTTCAGGATTTCGGGCGATCAAAGCCACCTCGACATGAATTCTAGCGTGCGAGATCTCTTGTGGTTGCTGGTCGAAAATGCCAGTTCGGCGGAAGAGCGGGCTAAAGTATATCTTCGACTTCTTTCGATACCTCGATTGCAAGATATGGAGGTTGCCGTGTTCAACGCCTTATCGACGGACATGAACGCTCTCAATGATGAGCAAGCTGGTCAGGTTGTGAGCGCTATAAAAGCGCTGAACCCTCACGAGGATGTGATGGCGCTAGTCCGCAATCTTGCACTAGAGCGCGGAGTGATGGATCTAGATGGAGACACTTAACTAACTTCAGACGCTTCAGTGGTCTGCCGAGAGTGGAGGAGTTAGAGGCTGTTGGCGAGGTGGCTGCGGTAGCGGTCGGTGTCGGAAGCAGGCGGACGGCTACTTCCTCTAAGCACACTATTGCGCGGGCTAGCTGTCGTCTATGAGCTGCAATGGAAAAGCTCACGGAATCGGAAATCGAACCGCAGGCATCAGCTCGATCCGCGCAGGCTAGCCGGGCTACGCCGTCCCCGGGCTCCACTGAGAGGGGTCATAAGATGATCTAACGTTGGCGATACGCAGAAGTTCGTCGGGCCGTAGGACCGTGATCGTGCGGTAACCCGTTTCGACGATCTCACGCCGACGCCAGATGTGTAGGATGCGTTCCACGGTTTCTTTCGAGACCCCGATCCATGACGCCAGTTCCCGCTGCGTCAGGGACACCTTGATCTTGCGCTTACCCTCATGGAACGCCATCTCGTAGTCGATCATTGATGCAAACGCTTTGGCGAGTCTTCGATCGGCGATCTTCTCCCCGATACGGGTTTCCGCTTCGTCGAGACGACTACGAAGATCAGTGGCCAAGGCGGCCCAGGCTCCTGGATGCATCATCAGAAATATTTCCAGGCCAGTTGAGGGAATCGCGAGTCCCAAGACCCACTCCAACGGCCGCACCGTGACCGTGCGCACGGTGATCTCGTTACACTGCGCATAGCCATCTGGGTCACTCTTCCCCGCGCGGAATAGATCGCGACGCAGTGCCTTGTCCTCGCCCAGGATCTGACCCGGGTAGCGAATAACCAGCAGGCTTTCCTCGCCCGCGGGCTTGTCAACGGTGACCTTGACGTGGCCAGTGAGCAGGATCACTGCATGAGTGTCGGTGTGCCCCTCCTGGTACATCATGTCGTGCTCGCCCGAGTACCAGCGGAGGCTGCCTCGTCCGCCCGCCACATACCCAAGAAGCATGCGTCGCCCATCGGAGTCCAACTCGGCCCAGAAACTGCCCTGACGGGCGCCCCAGGCTCCCACCAATGCGTGCTGAAGCGCCTCGGCGCGTCTCTCGGTAATCTTCATCGTCGCCCCCGAATGGCTCTAATGATGGGGGGAACGCCAGCCAGCAGCGCCGCCAGCCCGGCGAACATCCCGGCGATCACTGAGGGTTCTGCGGTATCCAGCCGGGTCACGACGTACCCGGCCAGCGCGATGACAGCCAGAGCAATGAGCGCACCTGCCCAGATCATCGGCCAATCGTTTCGTCTCACGTGTAAGGTCGCCTCTCCTCTTCTAGAACCCTCCCAGTGTTCGTCCCGTGAAGCGGATCTTCTTGGTAAGGGAGGGTCGGATCTCGTGGTGGGCAGAGAAGCTCGCCAATGAGCATGCGTGCGATGCCCAACTACAAAGGTAGTAGCCCATTTGCGAAGTATTTGCGGACAGTCGGCCTGCGGACGGCCTGCTTTGCATTTATGGGGAGGATCGAGAACGGCAGAGCCACCGAGCTAACCGCCCGGAGGACTCCTACCTGCGGCGATAGTTGGGACTTGAGTAAGAGGACCGATCCTGCGACCTGAGCCAATTCCGGCATATTCAGGCCTCCGAGAATTGCCCAACCCGTTCGGCCGCGCCCGTCGCCGGCGGGGCGTTCCTGCCCGGTCTTGTCTGGTGCGACTGGTCTTCCAAGCTCGTGCGCGAACTCAGGCCATAGCCCCCGACGTCGTCTGCCATCGCGCCCCTCGGACAACCACTCCGGGGGCCGCCCGCATGCGCCGAGCAGTCCACGGCAGCCTTGGAATGTCGGCCCCTGCTCCAGGACACCTTGCGCGGTTGGGGCGCCAGGACGTCGAGCGGCAGGCGGCTGAAACCTCAACACGCAGACTTGACGGGGAAGACCACCACCCACGACGCCGACTCGTCGGCGGCCACCGCCCGCTCAGGTCGGGCAGTGCATCTGACATGGCCAACTACAAAGAGTCATCACAGATAAGCGGTGTGACTGCTACCTCGACATAGTCGCCACCGTTGCGTCTACCATGCGCCCTCTGAACTGCGAGAACACGCCCAGTGCGCCGATGCCTCTACTGTAGGGGCTTGAGTGATCACCGCCTTTCGACTCAAGGGGAACTGGGTTGTGAAGGGTTACATGCAGGTCATGACCACTGTGCCAAGCGCAGAAGAGGGCGCGGCTCTGGCACATAGCATCACGTCGCAACGGCTGGCCGCTGGGGTACAGATCATTGGGCCGATTCGGTCTCTGTACTGGTGGCGAGGCGCGTTGCGCGA
Source organism: Nonomuraea sp. NPDC049784 (assembly GCF_040659615.1). Taxonomy (NCBI): domain Bacteria; kingdom Bacillati; phylum Actinomycetota; class Actinomycetes; order Streptosporangiales; family Streptosporangiaceae; genus Nonomuraea; species Nonomuraea sp. NPDC049784. Next base: position 11,003 of record NZ_JBFAMX010000131.1, on the reverse strand, counting down.
CGAGCAGGAATGGCAGTTGGTCATCAAGACCACGCACGCTCTACTCGTCGCGCTTGAGCACCACATCAAAACCAATCACAGTTACGAGACGCCGGAAATCATCGCAACTGAAATCGCTGCGGGAAGCGCCGACTACCTAGACTGGATTAGTGCGGAGACGCAGAGAATTGACGCTTCGTAACGGCCAACTCTTCTAGGAATGCGCGGACCGGCGGTTGAGTCTGCCAACGCCTTAGCGCCTCTCCGAGAACGATAAATCGTGGCAGCCAGATGCCGGATTCCGTCTCGCGAATGACGGCGAGACCTTCCCTGGCCGCTCTGGCCGCTTCTGCAACAGAGCCATGCACGATATGAGCTGTGGCAATGTCTCCGAGGATGATGCCTGCCCGCTTTCTCTCCACTTCCGGCAGACGCGCTATGACGGCATGCGCTACCGCTTCGGCTTCATCGAGCCGACCGATTTGGGCATAGGTAGAGATCTGGAATGAATCAAAACGATCCTGGTCTAGAAATCTCGTCCATACGCGATCCTCTTCCGGATCAGCGACATTGAAGGCTTCGCGCGCCTCATCCCACGAATGAAGGGCAGCTTCGGTTTCTCCTAGGGCTGCGCTCTCTTCAGCATGTCTCGCGGCCAGCCATGACGTGGTTCCGGGCGATGTGTCCCTAGGCAGGTGCTGTAGTGCGGTCGCCAGCAGGGCGCGCGCCCGTCCGTGGTTTCCCTTGCCGCTTGGTATATAACTTCTATATCCAAACGCACACGCGATAATGGCTGGATCATTGGCTTCCGTGGAAGCCTTCTCGGCGGTGTCATAGAAGTTTCGGGCAGCGGATATGTTGCCTAGATCTGTTGCGATCCAACCGGCAAGCACGCTGCTTTCTCCCGCAACCACGATCAAGCGTCTACGAAGCTCGTCCTTGGGGTCGGTGGCCGTGCCGTTCAGGATGGTTCCGACTTCGTTCAGGTGGGCCGCCAAGCCCTTGAAAATCGTATGCGCAGGGAGCATTTCTTCGAGGCGGTGAAAGCCAGCGGCTCTAGCCTCCATCTCTCGCACGACTGCTTCGTCAATGGCGCTCGGCCTTGACAGAGCAAAGGCGACTTTCTCCCATGCCTCACTTTGAGCTAGAGCGGACTGGGCACCAAGTTGGCCAATCATGGCCAGTAGTTCGCGGCGCTTCAACGGCTCGCCCCTTTTCCCGATCGCTTCAGCGAAGAGCTGCAAGTCGAAGGTGTCCGTGGGGATCTGGACACCGTCACTGACGACCTGCGCACCGCCCTTGCCTCCAGAGGACGACAAGCCCAAATGGCGACGCAAGTGGCTAGGCATGCCCAAACCGCCAGCAAACTCCTCAAATGTATGCTTTGCGGTCGGGACGCGCTTGCCGCTCTTGTACTCGCTGATCCGTCCCTGCGATCTACCGGTGAGGTTCGCGATCTGGCCTTGAGTGACGCCGTACTTGTTAAGGATGCGGATCACTCCGCCGATGTCACGGCGCTTGCACGCATCTTCCATATCTTGACGTGCGAAAACAGCGTCAAGCACCGATCGAAGGTGCTCTTGGTCCATCGTCATGGCGGCGTTCCGTTCCCCTGGTAGCGCAGCCTTTCGGGAGTAGTGGAGCTCTTCTAGTCCATCACACCGTGAGATATCACGGTGAGATTCTTCAGAACCGGTTTGCTTGGAAGCCTCACATCAGTTCGCGGCGCAGGTCAGAGCTGATCTGAGGAAGAGTCGAAGATCCTCATTTGTCTGGCTTCCGCCCGTTCTTTGCTCGGTAATGCGAAGCTGCGGGAGGCTGGTTCATGATCTTGGAGCAAGAGGCGTCGCGTCTCACCTCCATGACCGCCGTTGCCATGGCTGACCAGCTACAACGTGAGCTGGGATTGCATGGGATCACGGCTGACGTGAACGACGGCTACGGGTTGGCCGTGGTGTCGGTCTGGCGCGGTCTGCTCGTGTGGACCAACGGTGATCTTTTCTGGTGGCGTACCGGCTGGAACGACCGCCGCGACCGGCCCGTGTATGCCAGCCATTCCACGGCGGACCCGAAGCGGGCAGCCCGACGTATCGCCGCCCTGTATGGGGATCTTCACGCCGTAGATCGCTCCGCGCCGGACGGGGCGTGATCACGCATGGCGCGCATTTCACGAGCAGTACTCAAGGACATTGCTGGCCTACGTTCCAAAGGGCTCACCCCCGGACAGATAGCCGGGGCAATAGGCGCGAATGTTGTCACGATTACTGGGGCCATCGATTACCTGGATCGCAAAGCACCGCCGCAGGAAGAGGCCGCTTCCGTGGCCGATGAAGCAACGCAGCTGGGGCAAAGTCACTCGACATGCAGAGCGTTGTCGAGAGTCGAGTTCTTGGATGCCTTCAATCTGAATATCGATGACATCCGTGACGGATACAGCGCCAACGCGCTGTATCACCTGTACTTGCAGTCTCGCATTCGGACACGAATGCGGGACTCGTGAGACGCGCGACGGTGCGGTGACGGGCTCGCTCACACCCGTGCCCACCGTGTCCCGCACCGTCGCGTCAACACCCCCGGCAGAGCCTTCTGCACTCCCATGAGAGTGCCAGTTCCCAAGGGCTCTGCCGGGGGTCCTTTGTCTGAGGACGCTGTGAGCTGGGGTTTATCTCACCGCAGGATCTAATCCATCTCATCGCCGGATGTTTTTGATCTCACTGCATGATCACACCGTGCGATGGGTTCAGCCCTTCCCCGAAACCTACCTTCGCAGCGTAGGTCACCGGAAACGGAAGGGATGTGATCTAGATGAGCCCAGCTCAGCGCCACCACCGCCGCGAACTGATCACCAGTTTGCGCGCCCTGGCCACGTTCTTGGACAGTCACCCGCAACTGCCCGTTCCGAGGTACGGGCCGATGCGGGTGTCGGTCCACACGCTCTACGACACCGACGCCACCACCGAGGCAGAAGCGATTGCCGAAGTCGAGCAGGTGGCCACGCTGTTGGGGGTTACGCCCACGGTCAAGCACGGACATCACGCCGTCTGTGTCGAGTTCGGCGTGGTTCGTTACAAGGTCCTGCACGTCACACAGGCGGCCATGGCGCGTCACGACGCCCTGGACTCCTACCGCGACGCGATCACCCTCGACGAGATCGAGGGGGCGTGAGCGATGGACCTCGCACTGTTCGTCGTGTTCCTGGCCCTGGTTCTGTCGGCCGCCACGCTCGTGCTGTTCGTGGTGCTGGTCGCCGTGATCCGTGCTGAGGACCGCCGCCACGCCCCGACCGGAACCCTGAGCCGCCGCCTGCTGGGCACCTATGCCCGCCAGGGTCGGCCGACCACCTACGCCGGGAGGAGGTGAAGCCCTGATGCGATCACTCCCGCTCCAGCCTGGCCGGTGCCTTTGCGGCGCGGCCACGCCCGGAACCCTGCGGTGCCGCAAGTGCCGCGCTCGCTGGCGCTGGTGCCGCCGGAAGTCCCGACACGACGGCATCTAGCCCCCGTTTCCCGTCCCCCGCGAGGTCCCGTGAGAGGAGGTGAAGCCCCGTGACTGTGACTGTCCCGCTGGTGCTCGTGGTCGGTGCGCTGGTGTTCATCGCCTGGCGCTACCTGGGCCTGAGGCTCTGGCACGCGATCATCGCGTTGCTGTTCGGCTTCCTGCTGGCCGCTACCACGCTCGCCCCCGACATCCGCGCCGTGATCGGTGCCGCCCTGAGCTGGATCACTGGCCGCTGAACCGTCCGCCAACCGAAGAAGGTGATGCTTAATGACCCAACGCCACCCTTACCCCCACGCTGACCTGCAAGGAGCTGCCACCCGCAACACCACTGCCGCCGAACTGCTGACGGCATTCGCCAAGTCCGCCCCCGCCCTCGACCACCTATGGCGCCACATCTTCGACGCCCTGGCCGACACCCCCGCCCTGATCAGCGAAATCGACCGGCTCCGCGCCGAGCTGTCCACCCTCCGCTACCAGCGCGCGAACCTGATCGCCGCCATCCGCGCCACTCTGGCGGCCGACGATGAGGGAGAGCACGACCCCCTGTTCTACGTGCGTGACGAGCTACACGCCCAGCACCACGCCGACGCCCGACGCGCGGCGGGTGGCGGCCGATGAACCCGCGCCACCGCGCCTCACGCGCCCAGATGCGGCGCAACGCCCGCCGCATGCGCCGCTACGGCGTCGAACCCATGGCCCTGATCACCGAGGATCTTGAATTCGCACCCTTGGTCATCGCCAGCATCGCCCGCGCCGTCTGGCGGTACCGGTCCGAACTCGCCCCGCTCACCATCGCCACGTCCGACCTAGTAGCGGGCGTGGTCCTGCGACGTTGGTTCCCCGAATGGTGGCCCACCGTGATCATCGCCACTGTCATCGTGGCCGGCGCGGTGGCCATCTGGGGCCGATGGGTCAACCTGCCACGCCCGGTCGAACGCGGCTACGCCACCGTCACCACGGCGTTCGCCGGAGCGTGGCTCACCCTGGCCGCCTACCTGGGGCCGTTCACGGCACCCCTGCCCGCCGTGCTCGGCATCGGCACACTCGTGCTGGCCGTGCCCTGGTGGGCGCACCGTCGCAGGCGTGCCCGCGTGCGTGTTGAGCGCACGCTGGCCGCCTGGCCGGACATCGCCCAAGCTGTCGGCCTGGCCGGATCCCGCGTTCAGTCCGCGATCGTGGATCTGTGGGGCTACCGCTTCCGGCTCGGGCTGGGGCTCGGCCAGACCGTCGAAGACGCCCTCAGCGCCGTTCCCCGCCTGGAATCGGCGCTGGGCACCACACGCGGCGGCGTCCGCGTCCAGCCGGTGGCCAGCAAGAAGGCCAACCGCGCCGACGTACGGGTGATCGAGACCGACCCGCACGCCGACGCCATCACCTGGCCAGGCCCGTCCATCACCTCAATCACGCAACCGGCCAAGCTGGGGCTGTTCGAGGACGGCACACCCGTCCGTGTCCCCCTGCTGCGGCGGCATGGGCTGTTCGCGGGCATGTCGGGGGCGGGCAAGTCGGGCGGCGTGAACGTCCTGCTCGGGGACCTGACCGCCTGCGAGGATGTGATCCTTTGGGCGGTCGACCTCAAGCGCGGCATGGAGTTGATGCCCTGGGCGTCGTGCATAAACCGGCTGGCCACCACCCCACAGGAGGCGGAAAGCCTACTCGCCGATGCCGTGGTCATCCTCGACGGACGGGCCGACGACCTCACCAGGCGTGGCGAACGCGTGTGGGAACCGTCGCCGGACAGACCGGCGCTGATCATCATCGTCGATGAGTACGCCGAGCTGGCCAGCGAGGCACCACGGGCGATCGACTACGCCGACTCGATCGCCCGACGTGGCCGAGCACCAGCGGTCAACCTGATCGCCGCCACGCAACGCCCCTCCAAGGACGCGATGGGCAAGAGCGCGGTCCGCTCCCAGATGGATGTACGGCTGTGCTTCCGTGTCCGGGAACCCCGCGACGGTGACCTCATCCTGGGACAGGGCATGGTCAAGGCCGGATGGCACCCCCACAAGCTCGACGCCCCCGGCAAGTTCCTGATCAGCTCCCCGGAACACGACATCCCCCGCCGCGCCCGCACCTACCTCCTCGACGACGAGGGAGTTCAGGCCACCGCCGAACGGCACGCCGAACACCGCCCGTCGCTCGACGCGGTGTCTCTGGCCGCTCTGGACGACGCCGCATCGAGGGCTGAGAGGCACGCAGACGCCTCGATAGACGAGGAGCGGACATCGCCACGGCACGCCCGCCAAATCGCGCCCAAACGCGGCGACAGCGTGTTGTGGACCGTCCTGCGCGACGCCCCCGAGAACGGAATAACCGTGGACGAGCTGATAACCGCAACGGGAATGAGCCGCCCGACCATTTACCGGCGATTGGCTCAGCTCGAAAACGACGGGAGAGTGCGTCAGGTCAGCCGGGGACGGTGGCGGGCACGCCTCGACCCCAACCCCGACCCCGCGTAGTCACCGACTCTCAGTAGTCGTCTCATCGTCTCAATGTCTCAGTCTCCCGCACGTCTGCGCGTACATAGGCGGCACACGCGCACTGAGACGAGACGGTGAGACGAACACGCAGCGTAGCCGAGATCGGAGGTGGTGCCGCAACGACACCAGAAGATCGGGAAGCGATTCGGAACGCTCGACCGAAAGGAGGTGATACCCGACGAGCAGATCAAAAGCATCGAATCAAGAAAACGGAAAGAAGGTGAGAGTACCCCCAGCCAGTCACTCGGAGACGCCCGCGCGCAATCTATGCGATGGACATCTACTCCCTTGGGTCCACGCGGCGACTGGCGTGGCAGGATGGCAGATCACTAGCCCATCTCGCCGACTGTCCCATGTCGTAGCCACCATTTCCGACGGAATCGCCCACTCCCACGCAAAAGACGAATGGCAGATCTGTATTCCGCAAGCGGCCCTGACGGTCGTGGTCGTGGAGGCGGATACCGAAACGCTCTGGTGCCGTCTCGACACCGAGCATTCCGGTTCTTGTCTCCTCGCCCTGGCATATGCGCCGTGGTCAGTCGCCACCGTACTGAGATGCCCCAGGACCGCATTACCGATGCGGGGGCGGCTATCAATGCACGACGTACGAGTGACCACACGCATGGGGCGCACAGTGCGCTACCTGGTTCCCGTGTTCACCCCCGCCTGACGCCCGCTCCAAGAAAGGAGGGTCCGCTTTCGGCGCATGAGGAACGTGAGAATACGAAACCGCCCGGACCTACCCCACGTAGGTACCGGGCGGTTTCTTTGCGTGTGCGCCACCTTAGCCGGTCAGTTCGATTCCATCCGTGCTGATCTCCATGCCGGTAATCGCTACGCGCGGGTCGTGTCCAGTGGGGTGCAACACCACCCGGACCTCAAACTCAGCGAGCATTTCCCGCCGCTTGACGGAATCTCCTGCATTCCACTCCTGTGCAATCGTTCGGCCGGTAGGCACCATTCGCATCCCCGGCTTGCGTTCCGGTAGCGCCTTCAGCGCCGCGATCTCCTCTCCGATACGCCGATATTCGGTGCGGAACCATTCCGCTTCCTCCGGATCGTCGTATAGCCCGACCTGGCGGTCCTCACGCAACCGTGTGCGTGTAGCCGTCAACTCCGCGATCTGCGCAGCGTGGCCAGTACCAGGGTCGTAGACCTTTCGCATGACCTCCCCGGCACCGTAGCGGGAGAGGAACCATTCGCTTACGAGGGCATCCAATGCCGTGAGTCCCATGATGGGGGCGGGCTTGCAATGCGCCGACGCGGGTATCCCACGTACCCGCGCGATACATCCGTACCGACCCGTGACGTGGAGCCGCGCCCCACAGTTGCCGCAAAAAGCGATGCCCGACAGCAATTGCGTGCTCTTCGGCGCTCGGCTTCCGTTGCGTTTCGGGGCAGTTTTCTTGACGAGAGCGTCATGCGTCGCGCGATCCCACAACGGATCGGCAATGTGGACTGGCCGCCCGCCAGAACCAATTACCGGCCTCCCGTTGTGCATCAGATACCCGAGTGCCGCTTCGCTGCACAAGATGTGCTTAACGGCTTTCGCGGTCCACGGTCCGCCCTTCATCGGACGGCTATACAGTTGGCGGAGCCGATCGGACGGGCATGGAATCCCTTCACGTGTCAGGCGTGCCGCCTCTGTCGCACATGTAATTTTCCCCGTCTCATCCGACAGAATCCGCTGCGCCACTTCTCGGATAATCTGTGCGGCTACTGGATCGATCGCTACGTGATCGATCTTTGCCTTGGGGGCGAGACGGACATACGTGTATCCATACGATGGGCGTTGTTTGGGTTCGCCTGCCGCGCGAGCGCGTACCGCCTCATCGCGGTTGCGTTTCTGGATTGCACGCAGTTCCATTTGCGATCCCCACGCCTTTATCAGCCATTCGTTTTCCTGGTTCGGGTCGCTGAAATCCCACACTCCCACGTGATCAGCCGTCACGATAACGCGACCCTGACCGGTCAACAGAGCCTGCGTGTTCAGCGTGTCCCGGACGTTGCGCCCGACGCGATCGACGGTGGCCGCCGCGATGCCGTCGTACGGCCCCATCTCTCCCCGCAGCCACGGCCCGAACCCCCGCCGCGTCAGCGGGTCCGTGGCACCGGAGACCTCCCAGTCATCCGCCCATGCCACGATGTGCCCTCCGACGTCCTCTGTGGCCCGTAGGATCTGGTCTCCCTGGCGCTCTGGGCTATTGGTGGCGTCGGTCTTCCTGCTCAGCCGCCGCACCCCCACCAAGCAGCGCCCGCACCCGTCGTACTCCGTCGTGAGCATGTCTTCCATGGTGCCCCGCTTCGTCTGTGTGGATAGCGGAAGCAGCCGGACGGCAAGTACAACTACACCGGCGGGCGCTTCTACAACCGCGAAGGCCAGCTCCCCAGCGGCGCCACCTACTATGAGTACGACGTGTACTCCCGGGCGCGAGGTGCCGCGCGTGACGCGTACCGGATCGTCGTCAACCGCAGCACCGGCGCGGTGTGGTTCTCGCCCAACCACTACACCGACTTCTACCGGCTCTAGGACTCACATGACCTCCGCCGCACGCCCGCTGCCGTACTGGCTGACGGTGTCCACCGGCCCAGCGCCGGCGGTGCTGGACGGGCGGGCTTGCCGGACCCGCGCCGCCTTCTTCGAGGAGGTGGCGCGGGCGCTGCGCCTCCCCGGCTACTTCGGCCGCAACTGGGACGCGCTCACCGACTCCCTGCGCGACACCGGCGCCATCGCCCTGGTCGTGGAGCACGCCGAGGAACTGCTCAGCGCCGAGCCCCCCGAGCAGTTCGTTACTTTGCTGGACGTGTTCGCCGGCGCCGCCGAGGACGGGCTGACCGTGACCCTGTGCACCGACCACGAGGCTCTGCTCCGGCAGCGGGTCGCCGCCGCGCTGACCTGAGTAGCTGGCGCCCAGAATTACGCCATCGGTATACAAATACGGCAGTATCTCCCAGATGAACTTCCGGATCGCCGCCCCCTTGATCACCCTGTTCGCGATCGCGGCTTGTGGTCTGTCCCCGGAGGCCGCACCGCGTACGTCCGCGCCGTCCGCGCCGTCCGCGACAGCACCCTCCCCGAGTGCGACGAGCAAGCCGAGTGCAACAGATCAGGACACCCGCCCCGCCTTGGCGCAGACGCGCAGCACGATGACGGAGAACCTCAAGGTCGAGGTCGTCGGGCTGAACCGGGTCAAGGGCAAGCACCTGATCGTCCAGCTCAGGTTGACCAATACGGACAGCGACAAGAAGCTGCCGTGGACCGGCGAGATGGGCGACAACACCCGCCCGCTCGGGCAGATCCGCTGGGCATCCGGCATCGGGGTGCTGGACGCCGAGGCACATGACTGGATCCTGCCGTACCAGCCTGCCGGCTTCCCGTGCCTGTGCAGCGACCAGGACCGTGACGGGCTCGGCTACTTCATCGATCCCGGCGAGTCGATCAGCCTGTACGCGGTCATGCCCGCCCCCTCGGGCAACCCGTCCTCCACCACGGTCGTCACCCCCGTGGGCCCGCCGATGGCAGACGTCCCGATCAGCGATGACCCGCCGGTCACGCCGCCCGGCATGACGATCCCCGACCCGGACGCCGAGCCCGTCACCACCGTCACCCGCCGCCTCGTGACCCCGTCCGAGTCGCTCGACAAATCGGAGGAAACCGCGGACGACGGCAGGGATCTGCAGATCAACCTCTCCTCCGACGTGCTGTTCGCGGTCAACAAGGCGACGCTCACGCCCAAGGCGAAAACGATCCTGGCGCGTACCGCGAAGCTCATCGACGGCTCGGCCGGCTCCGCCGTGAAGGTGGAGGGGCACGCGGACTCCTCCGGCACCGACGCCATCAACAACCCCCTGTCCACCCGCCGCGCCCAGGCCGTGCGCCAGGCGCTGTCCGCGCTGGTCACCAGGCAGGGCGTGAGCTTCCAGGCCAAGGGGTACGGCTCGCGTCGCCCCCTGTACAGCAACGACACCGACGAGGGCAAGCGGCGCAACCGCCGCGTCACCGTGACCTTCGCCAAGCCCCAGCCGTCGGCGTCCGCCGCGCCGTCCACGACCGTCACTCCCGGCGCGACCGGCCTGACGGGCACCGGCAGGGCGGACGGCCAGCCGATCTCCATGGAGATCACCGGCCTGCGACGGCTGCCGGGCGGCCTCGGGCTGCTGACGTACCGGATCGCGAACCGAGGTGAGAGCGAAGCCTGGTTCAACGAGCTCCACCATGCGCGGGACTGGATGTCGTTCAAGTACCAGGCCGCCTTCAACGTCACGCTCACCGACGTGGAGGCCCGCCGCCAATACCTGCCGGCCCGCCTCCAGGTCGACGACGGCAAGGGCGGCGCCGACTTCTACTGCGCCTGCACCGACGTGTCCGGCGTACGCCTGAGCACCGGCAAGTTCGGCCCCGGTCAGGAGCGCGAATTCTGGAGCCTGTTCGCACTGCCCGAGGCGGCCACCACGCTGAAGGTGAAGATCGGGAGCTTCCGCGATCTGCAGGTGCCGATTCGGTAGCGGCGTCACCCGAAAGATGTACGCGATCTCCTCAGTCCGCAGGAAGCCGTGCGACCCCGCCCTTCATTAGGGTTCTCGGAGATTCCACCCCTCGCGATCGAGAGAGTTCCCCATGGCCTCTGCCCGCAAAACGCTGATCACCGGTTCGGCCACCTTCGTGGTGGGGCTGGCGCTGTGGCTCATCTTCACGCCGTCGAACGTGGGTGTGGTCCTCATGGTCATCGGAGGGCTGGAGGCCATGTACGGGGGCTACAAGAGCGTGCGCGGAGGCGACGTGACGTAGGGCTAAGACGCCGATGTCAGCAAAGGGTGCTAATCCGGGCACAGGTGACATTTACGGCAGCCTTAGGCTGCTCGATGCACTGTTGTTCTGTCGTATACCTTTCGGGAGGATGACATGAGCCCTGGGCCGGACGAATTCAGTACCGCGGAAACACTGTCGAACGAGCCCCCCAGGCGCCGCTTCCCCCGTTCCTTGCTGCTGGTCGCGGCCGCAGCGCTCATCGTGGTCACGGGTGCCGGGGTCGCAGGCGCGGC
>NZ_JBFAMX010000130.1:0-23017 GCF_040659615.1 Nonomuraea sp. NPDC049784 | reverse complement strand
GCCGAGCTGGGCATCGGCGCGGCACACGACGGTCCGGCTCCGACCTTCGAGTCCTTGTCGGCCGCGCTCAAGACGGCCCTGGCCCCCGAGACCGGCGCACGAGCGAGGGGAGCGGCCGGCACGATCCGCACCGACGGGGCGGCGGTGGCCGCGAAGCTGCTGCTCGACGCGATCAGCCGGGAAAGGCCGCCAGTGTCCGCGTGAACCACGCGGGATCGTCGATGTCAGGACCCAGAAAACGCTGGCGACCTGAACCGGCAACGGCCACGGGGTCCACGTCAGGCGGAGCGTTTGCTCGTCATGGCCACCAGGTTCGTCACGCCGGTCCAGACGCCTTGCTGCGCGTAATGGTCGCAAGCGACCTCAGATCGGAGCTGAAAGACGTGAACCCACTGACTACCAGCGCGTTTGACCTTCCCGACAACCTCGCCCCCAAGGCCGACCCGACGCTGATCGCCGGCGATGAGCAGCACTTCGCGGCCATCGCGGCAAGCCTTGAGCAGTCGATCGCCGAGTTGTCCGACCGCCTCGATGCCGAGCGCAAGGCGCCCGGCGGCAAAGGCCGGCAGGCGCTGGACCGGGACATGGAGATCCACCGGCTGACGGCTCGCCTGCGCGCACTGCGTCGCTTCGGTTTGGACCTGTGCCTCGGACACATGGTCAGCGCGGACAACCCCGAGCCCGTGTACGTCGGACGACTCGGCCTTACGGACAGCGCGGGTCGTCGGCTGCTGCTCGACTGGCGCTCCCCCGCGGCTGAGCCGTTCTTCGGAGCCACCCACGCCAACCCGATGGGTCTGGCAAGCCGCCGCAGGTATCGCTGGACCCGCGGCCGGATCAGCGACTACTGGGACGAGGTGTTCACCTCGGACGGGTTCGAAGGGCACGCCGCGCTCGACGACCAGTCCGCCTTCATCGCCAGCCTGGGCAGCAACCGGTCGGCACGGATGCGAGACGTGCTCGGCACCATCCAGGCCGACCAGGACGCCATCATCCGCGCGGGATCCCAGGGCGCTCTCGTCGTCGACGGCGGTCCGGGTACGGGGAAGACCGTCGTCGCTCTGCACCGATCCGCCTACCTTGTCTACTCCGACCCCCGCCTCGGTCACCGCCGGGGCGGCGTGCTGTTCGTCGGTCCGCACCAGCCGTACCTGGCCTATGTCTCCGACGTCCTCCCCAGCCTCGGAGAGGAGGGCGTGCAGACCTGCACCCTGCGGGACCTCGTCGCCGAGGGAGCCGTGGCAGCGATCGAGACCGACCCGGACGTGGCCCGCCTGAAGTCGTCCGCGAACCTGGTGAAGGCGATCGAGCCGGCCGTCAGGTTCTACGAGAACCCGCCCACCAAGGGGATGACGGTCACGACCCACTGGTCCGACATCTGGCTGAGCCCCGACGATTGGGCCGAGGCGTTCGAAGCAGCAGAACCCGGTACTCCGCACAACGAGGCGCGCGACCAGATCTGGGAGGAGCTGCTCACGATCCTGGCGGACAAGCACGACGATGACGACATCTCGGCTGACCTGCTCCGCAAGTCGCTGCTGCAGAACAGGGAGCTGCTCACGACCTTCAACCGCGCGTGGCCGCTGCTCGAAGCGACTGACCTCGTCGGAGACCTGTGGTCGGTGCCCGCCTACCTGCGGATGTGCGCTCCCTGGCTCAGCCCCGACGAGGTTCGGCAGTTGCAGCGCGGGGACGCCCAGGCCTGGACGGTGTCCGACCTGCCGCTCCTGGACGCGGCACGGCAGCGGCTCGGCGACCCGGAGGCGTCGCGGCGTAGGCGTCGCCATGACGCCTCTGTCGCCGCCGAACGCGAGCGCATGGCCAGGGTCGTCGACGACCTGCTTGAGGCCGATGACGACGGTGAAGGTGCGGTGACGATGCTGCGCGGACGGGACATACAGGATGCCCTGGTCGACGAGAGCGCATCGCCCAGCACCGAACCGGACCGGCTCGCCGGCCCGTTCGCGCACATCGTCGTGGATGAGGCTCAGGAACTCACCGATGCGGAGTGGCAGATGTTGCTGCTGCGGTGCCCGTCCCGGAGCTTCACCATCGTCGGGGATCGTGCCCAGGCCAGGCACTGGTTCACGGAGTCGTGGCAGGAACGGCTGGAGCGGGTCGGGCTCGACCGGATCAACCTGGCCTCCCTGACCGTCAACTACCGGACGCCGGAAGCGATCATGGCGGAAGCCGAGCCGGTCATCCGGGCCGTGCTTCCGGACGCCAACGTGCCGACCTCCATCCGCAGCAGCGACATCCCCGTCGTACACGGATCTGTTTCGGATCTGAGCTCGATCCTCGACACCTGGCTCGCCGCACATGTCGAAGGGATCGCCTGCGTCATCGGCGATCCCACGTTCCGGACGACGTCCCGCGTCCGGTCGCTGACCCCGGAGCTGTCGAAGGGGCTCGAGTTCGACCTGGTCGTCCTCATCGACCCCGAGGGGTTCGGCGAGGGCATCGAAGGAGCGGTCGACCGCTATGTCGCGATGACCCGAGCGACCCAGCAACTCGTCATCCTCACGAGCTCCTGACGTCGGCCGGGCGAACGCCCGCTCCCGGCCGGTAGTGTTCCTGGATGCCGACACACGACCGGTGTACGTGGGCTTCGGCAGCATGCGCGTTTCGACGGACGTCGCCCGGGTGGCGATCGAGGCGATCCGCGCGCAGGGCCGCCGCGTACTCGTCGGGCGCGGCGGCACGAACTGCCCGAGGGCACCGGGGAGTATCCGAGGCTTGGGGAGATGTGGGACTTCAGCGACGTCGAGGAGATGCGCCGCCGTTACCCGCGCTTGTCGGCGTTGCTCGATGAGGCTGACGCGCTCGCCTGAGCGTACGTGGACCCTGAACTCGGCAACCCCACGTCCTGCCTGGTGCCGGTGCTCTCTCAATCCCAGAACATGACCACCGGCTCGGACGGGACCTCGCCACTTAGTGGGCATTCCAGCGGGTCGGCCAGACCGGCGGGTAGAACACGTTCGTCGGTGGCGCGTAGTTCGGCCAGTGTCCACGAGCAGCAGACGTCCTTCAGGGAGCGTTCGAGCTCCTCCGGGCCGGAGAGGTCCACATGCACGGCCGGGATTCGTGGGCTCTAACCGGCGCGCCAGAGCGCCCCGTGGTAGTCATTCCTCGAGCGGATCCAACCCAGCGCGTAGATCTCGTGACCAGTGGCCACCAGGTCTGTGACGTGCGGCATCGCACCCTTGTCAGCAGGGAGGCGCTCCGCGGTCCAGTGCCCGCCGCTGAGGTGCCAGAGCGTTGAAGGGCAGTAATAGCAGTGAGGCATCGCCGCCCAGAGTCCGCCGTTCCCGTCCGGCACCGCGTCCGTGAACTCATCCGTGAAGTTCTCCCGGTGGAAGGGGCCCCACGTACAGGTCCAGGTACCGTGCGCGTGGCGCAGCGCCACCAGCCGTCCGGCATCGGTGTCCTCGTCCTCGTCCAGGTAGTGGGTGCCGAACGCCGCCGTCCCGAGCACCCACGTCTCGTCCTCGCCGACGACCGCGACGGCCTGTGGATGGAAGGCGCCGCCTTGGACGTCGTGGATGGCCTCCTTCGCGTCGATCTGCAGCGCGAACTCCACCACTTGCGACACGCCGTCGCGCAGCCGCACGGCCTTGGGTCCTTTTGCGGGCACGGCCCAGGTTTCTTCGCTCGGGCCGAACAACCGGTATTCGGCGAAGAAATCCCCGCCAACCTGGTCGTCGGCGGGCAGATCCAGCCGCTTCCAGCTCGCGCCGTCCCAGTGGATGGCGGTGGCGCCGTAGCTGACCCAGCCGCCGTGCGCGCTGGCAGGACCGTCCTCCATCCTGGGGCCTGGTACGGTCAGCGCCAGTTCCCGCCACCCGTCGCCCTCGCGCACGCCCCCCTTCCATGTCCCCGCCCCCGGCTCGACCGCCCAAATCCTGCCGTCGGGACTCGTCGCCAGGGCCTTGACGACCTTCACTCCGGGCGGCATCGCTACCCGCTCCCAGCGGCCGCCCTTCCATCGCACCGGTGTCTTGGGGCCCTCCCCTGTGTCGTACAGCGCCCACAATGCCCCGTCCGAGGCCACAGCGCCGCCATGGAGGCCGAAGGTGTCCCTCTCGTCGGTTACTGAGAGTAGCTTCCAGCTCGGCTGGACGGCGTCCACCTGGAACCCGTCAGCAGCGCGGGCCGGCTCGGGGCAGTCCTTCCGGGAGACGATCATCGCCTCCGCACTCCTGCCAGCCGGCGAGAGCACGGGCGCGACGGCCTTGGCGGGCGTGCTTGACGGATTTCCCACCCCTGACGTGCACCCTGCGGAGACCAGCGCGAGCGCCACTCCCGCCATCGCGCCCGGCCACCTCATGAAGCCCCCGTTCATCTCCCGGTCTGAGGAGGCTATCCAGTACGGCTGTTGGAGACTATGTGCAAAGATCACGATCTCATGGTGGTGAGGCGCGTTCGGCGGCGCGAAAGCGTTCTTCGAGAGCCGACAGCCAGCCACGTTGACGGGGTGATGACCGGCTATCCGGGGGCTGGGGCGCTCTTCCCGCGAGGGGATTAATCGTTTATCGTCGATTA
This sequence comes from Nonomuraea sp. NPDC049784, assembly GCF_040659615.1. Lineage (NCBI taxonomy): Bacteria > Bacillati > Actinomycetota > Actinomycetes > Streptosporangiales > Streptosporangiaceae > Nonomuraea > Nonomuraea sp. NPDC049784. The sequence continues at coordinate 18,475 of NZ_JBFAMX010000130.1, read as the reverse complement.
ACGATGAATGAGGAGAAAGGTCCTCTGCCGCGTGCGGAGGCCGAGGAGTACGCGAGCTGGTTCAAGGCGCTGGCCGACGCCACTCGGATCCAGATCGTGTCGCTGCTTGCGCGGCAGCGGGCACCGATGAGCGTGGGCGAGATCGTGGCGGCCGCGGGGGTAGGGCAGTCCACCGTCTCGCATCACCTGAAGATCCTGGCCGAGGTGCGGTTCGTGCTGGTCGAGCGGCAGGGGACCTCCAGTCTGTACCGGATCAATGAGAACTGCGTGAGCTGTTTCCCGACCGCTGCCGATGTGGTCATGGGTAACCCCGCCCCCGGCGCGTCCACCTGTGAGTGAAGGAGTGTCGTCATGGCGCAAGACGAGATCATCGATCACTACTCCGCGCTGACCTCCGGCCACGGCGACGGCGTGTATTCGGCGATCGTCCATGCGGCCAAGCCCGCGGCCGGGCCAGGCGTCGAGATCCGGCGGATGCGAGAGACCGACGCCGAACAGGTGCTGGCCATCTACCAGGCCGGGCTGGACACCGGCCAGGCCAGCTTCGAAACGACCGCCCCGAGCTGGGAGGACTTCACCTCCGCCAAGCTGCCGCACCTGTCCTATGTCGCCGCTGACACCACGACCGGCCAGGTCCTCGGCTGGGTGGCCGCCTCGCGGGTATCGGCCCGGCCGGTCTACGCGGGTGTGGTCGAGCACAGCATCTACGTTCATCCTGGTTGCCAGGCGCAGGGCATCGGCCGCGCGTTGCTTGAGGCGTTCATCGCCGCCGGCGAGGACGCCGGGGTTTGGACGATCCAGTCCGGCATCTTCAGTGAGAACGCCGCCAGCCTGGCCCTGCACCAGGCGGCAGGCTTCCGCGTGCTCGGCACCCGTGAGCGCATCGGCTGCCACTACGGCGTCTGGCGTGACGTGCTGATGATCGAACGCCGCAGCGCCGTGGCTGGAACCTAATCGTCGATCAGGCCCAGCGGGGAACATCGAACGGCTGGCGATGGTTACATACATCGTGGCCGGTGTGCCCAGTGTCCCCGGGCCTCACCTATTGCCTTCGCGGACTACCGTTCGGCTGGAGCCGCGTTGTGCCTTTCGCCGAGAGGCGACACGCACACCGGTACGCATACGTTGAACCGAAGGCCCTGCCGACACCAGTCGGCGGGGCCTTCGGCGTGCTCAAGCGCAATGCAGCTCTTCGACCGGCCTCAGCCGAGCCCTGCCGCCCCTTCTCGGTCCGGCCGGCTCGTGGGCAGGGCAAGGCGGGGGTGCTCCTCGCGGATGTGGTCGACGGCTCGCCCGGTCTCTGGCGTGTTGAGGGGGTAGAGCAGCCGGACCAGGGCTCGGGCATGATCGATACTGTGCCGGGATGAGTGAAGCGTTTCCTCGGCATGTGCTGTGCGTGCTCGGCTCCGGGCTGGACCTTTCGGAGATGGAACGGATTGCGGCCGGCTTCGGCGGTTTCGTCCTCGACCGCGAGTACTCCGAGGCCGAACACGACCCTCGGATGCCGGAGGCCTTCAAGGCCAGTATGGCGGCGGCCTCGTTCGACGAGGCGGACTGGGACGCAGTGGAGTCCCACGACACCGTCGGCTACCTGCTGTCCGCGCCGATGATGCGGAGTCTCGCGTTCGACACTTCCCGGCGGCTGCTGGCGGTGACGGCCGCTCTGTTGCGGTCCGGCGCTGTGGCGGTGAAGAACGAGAGCAGTGGGATCGCGCACGGCCTGGACCGCTGGCTCGCGCTGGCCGATCGAGCGGCCGACGTCACGGACGAGGGCCTGGCCGGCGCGCTTGTCGCCGCCTGGGTGAAACGGCCGATCTACGACGGCCAGGTGCTCTACAGCTGCGGCATGCACCTGCTCGGCGCGCCCGAGGTAGAGATCGAGGTCGGTGAGGAGCATCCGACAGAGGACAGACTGCTTGAGCTGGTCGCGCACCTGGACGCGCTGGCGATCTACCTACTGACCGATCCGCGCGCGGAGGAGATCGAGGACGGCGCCGGGTTCCGGATGGCCGAGGACGCCCCCCGCTGGGGGCTGCGCACCGGCACATGCGACCGTTACGACGAGGACGATCTGTTCTTCAACCCGTACGGATACGTCCGGTTGACTCACGCCTAGCCCCTGAGGTGGTCAGCGCGCCTTGGGGAAGGCGGCGCGCAGCCGGGATCCGTTGATGATGAAAGCGGCTGCGCCGATCGCAAGGGCGCATGTGGCCTGGATCATGACGAACCACGCCGGGAGGACACCGGGGATCATGTCGATGGCGATGATCGCGGGCGGCATGATGATCGAGATGATGCGCACGCGTAGATAGGCCCATCGTGCTCCCCGTGAGGCGAGGACGGTCAGCCAGTAGGACACCGCGGCGCTCGCGAGCACTCCGGCTGATCGGCCCCACATGAACGATGTCACCGTCTGTTCGTTGACCGCGAGGATGGCGACCGTGATGAGGACCGCGGTGCTGAGCGCGCCGTAGGCCGCGACGAGGATCTTCGCCTTGCCGAAGGCTGCTTGGGTGCGTGGATGGTTGAGGTGGGCGGCCTCGGCCGTGGTGTGGTTGGTGCTTCTCATGTCTCTTTCGTCCCTCGTGTTGTCTGGCGTGGTGTCGACGTTAGGGAGCGCATGAGTGGGCCGGTATGGGCCTGGACGTACAGGTGGGTGGGGCCAGACCTACTCCAGCGCCGATCTGGGGAGCAGCAGGCTCCGAGCGGTGCACAGTGGAAACGCCAAGCCGTACCGGCCAGATCGGTGCATTGCGGAACCGCGGGTGCCACGGTCGGGTTGTGAAGTGAGAAGGAAGAATCATGCGACAGCTGGTGTCGTGGGTGGCGAGCGCCTGCGTGGGGTTTGTGCGCGCGTGCGTCGTGGTGGTCGTCGCCATGCTGGTCCCGGCCGTGTGGGCCGCTGCCGTGGCGCTGTGGATCTGGTGGTGGGGCGGAGATCCGTGGTCGGGGATAGCGCCGTTGGTGTGGGCGTGTATCGGCACGCTCGCTCTGTCCCGCCCGGTGTGCCGAATGGTCCGCTCCCTCGTCGCGAAGTGGACGGGCACCGTCATTCCCGCCGGATATCGGCAGGTCGGGCCGGTGACACGGATGGCAACCGGGTACTGGTGGAACGGGTACTCCTACGAGCGCACCAGCCGGGACGCCCGCCTGGACCAGCAATGGCGAACCCGGTGGAGCGATCCCGCCACCTGGCGTGACCTGCGGTTCGTCGCGATCGCGCCGATCACCGCGGGCGTGATCGCCGCCGTCCCGCTGGCCGGGATCGCGGGAGCGGTCTTCGGGCTCTCCCAGCCGTCGCTCGCCATGCGCGTCATCGGCGTGCTCGGCGCGGTCGTGGCCATCGCCGGCGCCCCCTACGCCTGGCGGTCCGCCGAGCCGATAGCCGTCCGCTTCCTGCGCGCGTCGCCTGCGATGACGCTGGCGGACCGGGTGGAGGAGCTGACGGACCAGCGCGCGGACGTCACGGTCGCGCAGGCCGCCGAGATCCGCCGCATCGAGCGCGACCTGCACGACGGAGCGCAGGCGCGCCTGGTCACGCTCGGCCTCTCTTTGGCGACTGCGGAGAAGCTGATGGAAACCGACCCTGATCAGGCCAAGGCGCTGCTGCGGGAAGCGCGCGCCGGCGCCGCCACGTCACTGACCGAGCTCCGCGAACTGGTCAAGGGCATCAGCCCGCCGGTGCTGAACGAGCGAGGGCTCATCGATGCCGTGCGCGCTCTTGCCCTGGACAGCCCGCTCGAAGCGGCTGTCAGCGCCGACGTCCAGCTACGCCTGGACCCGCCGATCGAGTCCGCCGTGTACTTCGGCATCGCCGAACTGCTGACCAACGCGATCAAGCACGCCCACGCGACCCGGGCGCGGATCTCCATCGCCCGGGACGACACCGGCATCGTCGTTGACGTCGAGGACAACGGCCGGGGTGGGGCCGGCATGCGAGCCGGCGGTGGACTCGATGGGCTACGCCGCCGCCTGGCGGTCTTCGACGGCACCTTGGAGATCACCAGTCCGGCTGGCGGCCCGACGCGTGTGAGGATGGTGGTGCCATGCGAATCGTTGTAGCCGAAGACCTGTACCTCCTGCGCGACGGGATGATCCGCCTCCTCGAGGCGTACGGACACCAGGTGGTGGCGACGGCGACCACAGGACCCGAGACGCTCGACGCGCTGCTGACGTGGCGGCCGGACGTGTCCGTCGTCGACGTCCGCATGCCGCCGCCCCAGTCGGATGAGGGCCTCCGGGCGGCTCTTGCCGCCCGCGGCGAACTGCCCGGACTGCCGGTCTTGATCCTCTCTCAGCACGTCGAACAGCTGTACGCCCGCGAACTCCTGGCCGACGGCGCCGGCGGCATCGGCTATTTCCTCAAAGAGAGCGTGTTCAACGCCGACCAGTTCATTGATGCCCTGGAACGGGTCGCCAATGGCGGGACCGCCATGGACCCAGCCGTCATCACCAAATTGCTATCCAACGGATCGTCCAACCGGCGACTCGACCAGCTCACCGAACGCGAATACTCCGTGCTCAGCCTCATGGCAGAAGGATTGTCCAATCAGGCCATCGGCCAGCGGCTCTTCCTCAGTGAAAGCGCCATCAGCAAATACACCACCTCCATGTTCGGCAAACTCGGCATCACCGACGACGACAACAACAACCGCCGCGTCCTCGCCGTTCTCGCCTACCTGAACAAGCCCTGATGCGCTTCTCGGGCCCAGCGTGCGACTGCTTGCGTTCCAGTTGCCGCTGCTTGCGCTCAAGTCGGCGCCCTGTCTTGCTGAAGACAGCCGCATGACCGAAACAAGCTGCCCGAGGAGCGCCACGCGACATCCCGGTCTCGCCGCTGATTCCCCATGATCGTGGTTGGTTGACAGCGTCCAGAGGCCAGGGAGATTTTAACCAGTTAAAGATCAACCCCTGCCAAGGGCCGCTGGTACGGCGGCGCCAGATCGACCAGGTGTCCAGGGGCGATGTCGTGGTGCTGGAGCCTCCGCTGGATCCCGCCGGGCGGTTCATGCCCGGACCTCCCGGGGCGGACGGCCGGCACTGGAACATCAAGCGCGCCGTCGCCTCCCGGGAGATCCAGTGCCACCGGGCATCGGTGCCGCCGGGGATCGCGTGCCCGCGGGTGCGCTGGTGGTTCGTCGAGCAGGGTACGCACCACGAGCTCATGTCCATGGGCAGCCGGTACGCCCACCTGTTCGACACCCAGGCCAGCGGCTACCGTGAGGGCGCCGACATCGGGTGATCGAATGCGGTGCTCTTGCCGGATCTGCTCGGCCGTGGCAGGTTTCGATCATGCAGTACGTCGATGTCGCGAGCAGGCTGCTGCTGCTCACGGTGTTCGCACTTGCCCTCGGGAGCAAGATCTCCAGCCGTGGAGCCTGGAGCGAGTTCGTCGCGTCGACCAGAGCGATGGCGGTGGTCGACGACGCGAAGGTGCCGGTGGCCGCAGCGGCGACGGCGGTGGCCGAGGCGGGTGTCATCGCGCTGGCCGTGCTTCCCTTCCGCTGGGCCGGATCAGCGGCGTTCGTCCTCGCGGCGGGGCTGCTCGGCTGTCTCACGGTCGCGGTCACCATGGTCGTCCGGAGAGGCGCCGCCGTTCCCTGCCGGTGCTTCGGCGCCTCCAAGACTCCCTTGGGCGTGGAGCACGTGGTCCGCAACCTGATTCTCGTCGTGGTAGCCCTGCTCGGGCTCGCGGGCTCCTTGGTGAGTGGTTCCTACGATCCGGGTTTCAGCGTCGTGGCCGGCGTCTTCGGCGCCGCTCTGGGACTGCTCATGGCCCGATGGGATGATCTCGTCTCACTGCTGCGGACGTCCTGAGGCGAGCCGGCCCCCGATGAGTTCAAGCAGCGCGGCGTGCGTCTCCCGGTCGGCCGCCACGACGAGTCCGCCCGCGCCGGTGTGCAGTGGCTGACCGTGGATGCCGGTGACCACGCATCCAGCGGCCTGGCACAGCGCGATCCCGCTGGCGAAGTGCACGCTGTCCCGCAGATGGCCGTCGGTGACGTACGCGGCCCGGCGACCGGCGGCGACCCACGCCACCGCCAGGGTGGTGGAGACGACGCGCGGGCGGAAGCGCTCGGCGAATCCCGGGTCGGCGAGCAGCGTGACAGCCCGGAAGCTCGGTTCGTTCGGGAACGGCGGATCGAGGTTGACGTCCACCAGTCGCGAACCGGACGACGGCGTGAGCCGCTCGTCCACGCCGTCGCGGCGGACGTACGCGTGAGCGCCATCCGTCCAGAACACCTCGCCGGCGAAGGGGTCGGCCGCGGCCGCCACCGTGATGTCGGAGCCCACGCGCAGGGCGACGTTCACCGCGACCAGCATGTTCCGTACGGCGTAGTTCAGCGTGCCGCACAGGGGATCGACCAGCCACATGCGCTCCGCACCGTCCCCACCCGTGCGTCCGCTCTCCTCGCCTGTCACGGCGTCGTCCGGCCGAGCGGTGCTAATGACGTCGAGGATGGCCTTTTCCGCTTCGACGTCCGCATCTGTGGCGAAGTCCCCCGCGGATTTCTCGAAGCGCGTCAGCGCCGCACCGTACTTGGCGCGCACGACGGCGGCTCCTGCTTGCGCCGCCGTCAGGGCCAGTTCCTCGTCCGTGATCGACATGTGCGCAGGATAGCGGCGGTGGAAGTCATGCCGCGTAGGCGTGTTTGGATGTTGGCGGAAAGGATGAAGTCGTGCTGCTGCCCGCGGATGGTCATGTTCACAGCGAATGGTCGTGGGATGCGCCGGACGGGTCGATGGAGCGGACATGCGCACGGGCGGTGGACATGGGCCTGCCCGCGGTCGCGTTCACCGAGCACGTCGACTTCACGGCCTGGATGGTCATCGCCGGCGAGCTCGATGATCATCCACATCTCACGGCATTCGTCACGTCGGACGGAACGCTGGCTCCGCCGGAGTTCAAGCTTGATGGGTACCTGGAGTGCCTGCAGCGCTGCCGCGATCAGTTCCCGGGTCTTCGCGTCATCAGCGGGGTAGAACTGGGCGAACCGCATTGGTACGGCGAGGAGGTCGCGAGGCTGCTCGACGCCGGGCAGTTCGACCGGGTGCTGGGTTCGCTGCATTGCCTGCCGGTGGGTCGGCAGTTCGCCGAGCCGCCGAACCTGTACCGTCGGCGACCGGCCGCCGAGGTGATCCGGGAATACCTGGCCGAGATACCCCGCCTGATCAAGAGCTCGGATACGTTCGGGGTGCTCGCCCACATCGACTACCCGCTCCGCTACTGGCCGGCGCAGGCCGGGCCGTTCGATCCGAACGCGTTCCAGGAAGAATTCCGCCATGCCCTGCGAGTGCTCGCCGACGGCGGCCGGGCCTTGGAGGTCAACACGCGTGGGCAGCTCTACCCGGAGATCGTTCGCTGGTGGCGTGACGAGGGCGGAGACGCGGTCTCCTTCGGAAGCGACGCCCACAGCCCGACGGGGATCGCGCACGGCTTCACCGCGGCGGCGGCCATGGTCGAGGCCCAGGGGTTCCGGCCCGGCCGTCATCCCCATGACTTCTGGGCACGCTCGGGCTGACCGTTGAAAACACTGCTCACCCAGCGCGGAGCCTGGACTCGTACACCTCGCGGGCCCGATCATGCAGATCCCGGTGTGCGGCGCGCTGCGCGGCCGAGCTGAACTTGCCGTCCGCCATGCTGGAGTCCAGCAGCAGCGTGGTCCGGAGCGGCGCGTCGTCCAGTACGGCCAGCGTCCGGGCCTCCAACCGGCACCCTTCGGGAGTCATGAGGTAGGCGCTGGTGTGCACCTCACCCACGTAGGGGATCAGCTCCTCACCCCACGTCACCCCGTGTTGGTCACGCAACCGACGGTACTCCTGCACGGATTCCTCCCTCAGAGCGTCGAAAGCAAGGCACGGATGTGCTTATCCCCAGAATCCTGTTGACGCCGTCCCGGTGGCGCGGGCAGGATCCTCTTCACCAAGATTCATCCAGAGGATCCGAGGGACCTGGCCCTGTGACGGTCCGGCAACCTGCCTGCGGGAAAGGTGCCAATGCCAGGAGCGATGAGGAGGCCTGATGAGCCTGCGGCTCGATGTTCCCGTGCTCCAAGGATCACTTGTCCGGCTGGAGCCGCTCACGATGGCGCATGCGCCGGATCTAGCGCGGGCCGTTGAGGAGGACCGTTCGTCGTACGCGTTCACGTTGGTGCCCCGGGCCGCCGAGGTGGCGGCTTACCTGGAGGCTCAGCTCGGTCGCGAGGGGCTGACGCCCTTCGCGCAGGTTCGCGTACGGGACGGGGCGGCGGTGGGGTGCACCGCGTTCTGGGATCCCAGGACGTGGCCGGAGCGGGACGGTCTGCGGGCCGTCGAGATCGGGTGGACGTGGCTGGCGGCGTCGGCTCAGGGCACGGGGATCAACGCCGAGGCGAAGCTCCTGCTCTTCACGTACGCGTTCGAGACGTTGGGGGTGGCCCGCGTCGACCTCAAGACGGATGCGCGCAACCAGCGGTCACGGCGGGCCATCGAGGGGGTCGGCGCGCGATTCGAGGGCGTGTTGCGCAACTGGTCGCCGTCGTGGGCGCCGGGTGAGGCGGGGAGGCTGCGGGACTCTGCCATGTTCTCCGTGGTCGCCGCGGACTGGCCGGGTGCCAAGGCGGGGCTGCGTGGCCGGCTCGGTGCCCAGCGGGTCTAGAGCGGGCCCGCTCCGTCCAGCAGGGATAGCCAGGTGCGGTCGGGGCACAGGCGGTTGATCTCCGACGGTAGCAGCCAGGCCGCGCTGGTGCTTTCCGAGCCCGCCGGTGGGTGGCTCGGCGGGCCCGGGTGGGGGAGACGCGCCCTGAACATCGTCATGTACGTCAGAGGCGGGTAACGGTAGTCGGCGGGGGCGGCGTCCAGGAGTTCGATGCGTTGCCAGGCGAAGAGGGACAGGGCGGAAGAGGGCAGGCGGAGGCCGGTTTCTTCATACAGCTCCCGGGCTGCGGCGTCGGTCGCCGTCTCGCCGGGTTCGAGGTGGCCGCCGGGGATGTCCCAGCCGCGGCCCTCCTTGTCCACGCAGGTCATGAGGGTTCTGCCGGTCTGGTCCGAGACGAAGGCGAACGCCGACGTGGTCTTGTCCAAGGGCGGGAGCGTCTGGGAGAGGATCACGTCGAGCCGGTGGCGCACGGGTATCCAGGGGACCGTCAGATGAGTCACCCATCAAGGGTCTCAGACGCCCTGGCGCATGGCGCGGTTGCCCAGATAGAGGCCGACCACGGCTATCGCGCAGGCGGCAGCGGTCCCGTAGAGGATCGGGGGGTTCGTCAGGTTGCCGGCGAAGAGGGCTCTCTGCGCGTCGACGATGTACGTGACGGGGTTGACGTACCCGAGCACCCGTAGCCAGGCCGGGGCCGTGTCCATGGGGAGCAGCACCCCAGAGAGGAGCAGCAGCGGGAAGAGGATCGACTGGCTGACGATGTAGAACAGCGTGCCGCTGGGCGCCGACTTGATGGCCAGGACGAACGAGAACGCGCCCAGGCCGACGCCGAACACGACCAGCTGGGCCAGGCCCGCCAGGATGCCGGCCAGGTGCAGGTCGAAGCCCAGAGGGAGAGCCAGGAGGATGATCAGGACGGCTTGCGCCAGGAGGACGACCATGGCCTTCATGGTGCGGCCCACCAGCATCGCCGTACGGTTCAGCGGGGTGACCAGCAGACGCTCCATGGATCCGCCGATCAGCTCGACCAGCAGCGTGTAACCGGCGGCCATGGGGCCCGTCAGGCACATCATGACCAGGATGCCCGGTACGAACCACTGCCACGACGACCCCACGGCCCCATCGAGCTGCGACCCGAACAGGAACAGGAACAGCAGCGGCTGACCCATCTCGAAGAGCAGGCTGACGGGCTCGCGCACGACCGGCTTGAACTCGCGGGAGAAAACGGTGGCGGTGTCACGCAGGAATGTCGTCATCGGTGAGGCTTCTCCCGGTAAGAGCGAGGAACACGTCGTCGAGGGTCGGACGGGCGGTCTCGGCGGTGGTGACCTTGATGCCGGAGCCGTCCAGGGTTCTGAGGTAGTCGGGGAGCGCGGCGGCCGCGTTGGGGACGCGAAGGCGCACGGTCGTGCCCTCGGCGGTGCCGCCGCCGACGCCGGCGGCCCTGCCCGCCTCCTCCTCCGTGCTGGTGGTGATCGCGATGTGGTCGCCGGCCAGGTCGTTCTTGAGCTGCTCGGCGGTGCCGTCCGCGATGATCCGGCCGTTGTCGATGATCACCACGCGTTCGGCCATGTTGTCGGCTTCCTCCAGGTAGTGGGTCGTCAAGAACAGCGTCGTCCCGTACGTCTCCCGCAGCCGGAGGATGTGCTGCCAGATCTCCGCGCGGCTCTTCGGATCGAGGCCGGTTGAGGGCTCGTCCAGGAAGAGCAGGCCGGGGCGGTGGATGAGGCCGAGCGCGATGTCCAGGCGACGGCGCTGGCCGCCCGAGAGCGTGCCGGGCCGCCGCCTGGCCAGCGGCCTGAGGTCGAGCAGGTCGAGCAGTTCGTCGGCGCGGGTGGCCGCCTGCCTGGTGGCGAGGCCGTAGCAGCGGCCCTGGGTGACGAGTTCCTCGCGGACGAGGAAGCTCTCTCCGGCGCTGTTGCGCTGGCCCACGTACCCGATGCGGGCGCGTACGCCCGCCGGGTCCTTCGCCACGTCACGGCCCGCCACCGTGGCGGTGCCCGAGGTGAGCGGCAGGAGGGTGGTGAGCATGCGCAGCGTGGTGGACTTGCCCGCGCCGTTCGGGCCGAGAAAGGCGACGAGCTGACCCGCCTCCACGTCCAGGTCGATGCCGCGTACGGCTTCCACCCTCTCCTTCTTGACTTTGAACACTCGGGTCAGTCCCCGGGCATGGATCATGGTCGCCCTCCTCCGGGCATGGCAAAGAAACCCCTGGTCGGGGGCGCGATTGAGGATCGAACCAAGTTTGTGCAGCCCAATTCCGGTTTGGCAAACGCGAACGTTGCTTTCATAAAGCCCGCCCACCTGCGGAAACACCGTCTTTCGCCGTTGCCTCTGACGGCGAATTTCAGCGGGCTGAGCTGCGGGTTTCCCGGTGCGCGGAAGTTTTTCCGCCGTTTCTGGCACGATGCTTGGTCGTGTGCCGACTGGTGGTGCTGGTGAACGGGTTGCCTGGGGCCGGGAAGACCACGGTCGCCCGGGCGCTGGGGCGAGCGCTCGGCTTGCCGGTCTTCAGCAAGGACGACCTCAAGGAGACGCTGGCCGACATGCTCGAACGGCCTTCCGGGGTGGGCGACCGGGAGTGGAGCAGGCGGCTTGGGGCGGCCGCGGGGGAGAGCATGTGGACGCTGCTGGCGAGCGCCGGGCGGGGCGCTGTGCTGGAAAGTCCGTGGCTGGCGCCGCTGCGGCCGACGGTGGTGGCCGGGCTCGCGCGGGCCGGCGTCGAGGCAGGGACGGAGGTGCGCGAGGTCTGGTGCGAGGTGGCGCCCGAGCTGGCCAGGCGCCGGTACGAGCGGCGGGTGCGGCATGCGATACACGGCGACGTGGAGCTCGGCGACGAGCGGTGGCGGGAGTGGGTGGCGGGGGCGCGGCCGCTTGGGCTCGGGGCGGTCTATTGCGTCGATACGTCGAAAGCAGTTGATATTTCGAGACTTGCGGCGTTGTGTGCTGTTCCGCAATGATCTCCCGCGTGAAACGTCTGTGGTTATTCGCGGTAATTGCCGCTTTAGGGATGGGCGGGGTCGCCGAAGCGGCCGATGGCGTTCCCGGGGTCGATGTCAGTAACTGGACGGGCGACGTCGACTGGGAAAGTGTGGCCTCAGGGGGCGGGAAGTTCGCGTTCGTCCAGGCCACCGAGGGGACGAACTACCGGAACCCACGTTTTGACGCCCAGTACGGCGGCGCCGCGGGCGCGGGGCTCATCCGGGGCGCATATCACTTTGCGCAACCACACGAATCCGATGGAGCGACTCAAGCCGACTATTTCCTCCAGAACGGCGGCAACTGGAGCAGCGACGGCCAAACGCTCCCGGGAGTGCTCGATATCGAGGACAACCCGTACAAGGACAAGAACGGCAAGAACAACTGCTACGGCCTGTCCACCGAGGACATGGTCACCTGGATCAAGGACTACACCAAGAAGTACCGTCAGGCGACCGGCCGCCACGCGATCATCTACACCACCACGAGCTGGTGGCAGACCTGCACGGGGAACTCCGACGCGTTCAAGTCCAACCTCCTCTGGATCGCCCGCTGGGGCGACGACCCCGGTGAGCTGCCGAAGAGCTGGAAGAAGCACACGTTCTGGCAGTCGGCGGAGAAGGGCACGCTGGCCGGCGGCCAGAACTCGTACAACGGCTCAGAGTCCCAGCTGAAGGAGCTGGCCAACCCTCCGGCCGAGGTGACGGTCTCGGGGGCGGCGAAGAGCAGGAAGACGTACACGGTGACCGTCTCGAACACGGGCCCGCACCCCGTCAAGGACGTCAAGGTGTCGGGGCGGACGTTCGGCGGGCAGCGCGTGGTGAAGGCGCCCGGGTGCAAGTTCAGCGGCACGGCGGTGCTCTGCCAGATCGGGGAGCTGGCGCGGGGGAAGAAGGTGACGTTCACGATCACCACCAAGCCGTCCCGGTCGAAGGGCACGGTCGGCATGAACGTCACGGTCGGGTCGGTGAAGCTCACCCTCAAGGCCAGGTAAAGCGGGATAAAGCGGCGTAAGGCAGGATGATTCCTGAAGCTATAGAAAGCTGTCGGGGGTCGGAATGAGGCGGTGGCGGGCGGCGGCCGGGGTGACGGTGCTGGTTCTGGTGGCCGCCACGGCCTCCGTGCCGCTCGGGCTGTACGTGGCGCCGAACATCGTGCGGATCGCGTACGAGGTCGAGCAGCGCGGGATCGTCTACTCATGGGGCGGCGGCCACGACGCGGAGCCGGGGCCGTCGGAAGGGACCTGCAGGGGTTATCAGGGGAAGATCAAGCCCTGCCCGGCCGCGTGGACGCGCGGGCTCGACTGCTCGGGGTTCGCGCGGTGGGTGTACGCACTGGCGCACGGATCTGACGTGCTGGGGCCGGGGAACACCAATGATCATGTACGGCGGATGCGCCGGGTCGCGGCGGCTATGCCAGGGGATCTGGTCTTCTTTGGGAAAATCACCAAAAAGGATGTCAAAACCCATCATGTGGGCATCTATCTCGGCGGCGGGAAGATGATGGACGCCCCTGAGACCGGTGCCGTGGTGCGCGTCGACGACATCGCGCGGAGGAAGGACTTCGCGGGCTTCTATCGGCTCTGAACCGATTTGGTATGCCTGTAACGCGTGTGGCGTGGCAAAAATTGAGAGACCCGGCGGATACTCTGTGCCGCTATGGAAAGGCGATGGGTCGGCCTTGACGGCTACGAGGTCGTGGGCTTGGTGCGCGACGGGCGGCAGGTGCTGCGGGTGCGCCGGCACGGGTGGGTGATCGCCGACTGCACCTCTGTCGCGGAGGTGGCCGGGCACGTCGACCTGGCGGATCTGTGCGAGATCATCGATCTGCCCTTGAGGTGGCCGGCTGAGGAGCGCGCGGAGGCCAGAACGAGTTCGCATCATCGGTGAGTGCCGTGTATGGTTACACCTGTCCGCAGCGCCGGACAGGCCCCTATAGCTCAGTCGGCAGAGCGTCTCCATGGTAAGGAGAAGGTCAACGGTTCGATTCCGTTTGGGGGCTCGCACACTGACCAGGATGAACGCCCGACCCGTAAGAACGCGGAGTCGGGCGTTTCTCGTTTGCGCGCGTTTATTTCGCGATGGCTCGCCCCAGATCGGTCCGGTCTCACGCGGGCTGTCTCGTCCGCGCCTCTGAGCTGGATGCCGTAGTTGGGGGCGCCCGAGGCCCAGGCCTTGGCGATGTTGGTCACCGGCCAGGACGACGCGTAGCCGGCTCCCCGGGGCAGGGCTCGGTCCAGGTATGGCCACGGCCGATGCGGTTGGTGCCGGCGGCGCGGGTGTGACGCTGGACGTGATGTCGTTCACCCCCTCTCCGTCCATGGCCGCACCCGCGCCGTCGGGCCCGCAGTCGGCGAAGTCGTCGCCGGGCGCCGGGAAGCCTCCCGTCGTGGCCTGCTCCTCGTATGGGCGCGCCGGCCGGACTGGGCAGGTGGTCGCCATGGCCCGCTCCGGGGCCGGCCGTGGACTTCGAGACTCATGGGCCCTGGTTGCGGCTCGGGCGGGTGTGCCGCGGGATCTCCCGCGTGTGCGGGCGCTTGGGGCTTCGCGCCCATCGCCGGTCGCTGCTACGCTGACCTTCGCTATGGCTTGAGGTGATCCGGGCCGTTCGGGGGTGGACGGCTCCGGCTGTTAATGGATTTCGGTTGTCGGGGGTTCCTGAGGCATACTGGGAGCACCCCACCCGTTCGGGCGAGTTACGAATGTGCTCGCTGCGTCGGGTATCCTCTACGGGGCCGGGGTCGTTACCGGCTCAAAGGCGGAGTAGCTCAGTCAGGCAGAGCAAACGGCTCATAATCGTTGTGTCGCCGGTTCAAGTCCGGCCTCCGCTACTGCCCATCCCCAGGTCGAACGGCCTGGGTACGGGCGTGTCCATGTCCCGAACGTAGAAAGGCACTCCCAAGTGGCTGCCACCGACGTTAGGCCGAAGATCACGCTGGCCTGCCAGGAGTGCAAGCACCGCAACTACATCACGCGGAAGAACCGGCGCAACGACCCGGATCGGCTTGAGCTGAAGAAGTACTGCCCCAACTGCCGCTGCCACCGCGCGCACCGCGAGACCCGCTAGGTCTCCGGGCAGGGCTTCTGCCCCGCTTGTCCTTCATATCGCACAACCGGCGTCCTACCGCAGGGCGCCGGTTCGTCGTGTCTCCACGGCCCTGCACCCGTCTCGCGGGCCCGGCCCAGCCCGGCTCGCGCCAAGGGGTTTGGTTCGTGCGTTCTCGCCGACCGGTCCGGTTTGTGTGCTGTCGCTGACTGGCTCGGTTCGTGCCTTCTCGCTGACTGACCCAAGCCTGTGGGCTCGCGCTGACTGGGCCGGCTCGCCTGTTCCTCGCCGCTCGCCGGTGTTGGGTGCTCGCTGGTGGCGGATGCCGGCTCTGTGCCGCGCCGTCGGTTTCGTGGAGTGTGTCTTTGGCGTCGTCTCGCTGTGTGTCCGTGGTGCCGGGTTGTCCCACCCAGGTGGTTAGCGGGCGCCGTAACGGCGGCCGACCACGTGGCGGTCAGCGAGCGTCACCCTGGAGGCCATCAACCACGTATGGCGGGTGGGGCCTTGTGGGCGCAGCCGTACGAGATGGGGGTTGGAAGCGAGTGCGGCGGGATGAGTTGGTGCGGCGAGAAGCGGCAAAGACAAGATAATCAGCGGCGACAGCCGAACCTTGTTCTGTTACCGTCGGCCTCAGCAGCGCTCGTTGGAGACATGCGAGGGAGCACTGATGGCCTTGAACCGTGACTTCGTGGGCCGGACCTATCCGCCCAGCGCGCCATACGAGGTCAGCCGGGTGAAGATCAGGGAATTCGCGGCCGCGATCGGTGACAACAACCCGCTCTACCGGGACAAGGAGGCCGCCCAGGCCGCCGGGTATCCCGATGTGATCGCGCCGCCGACGTTCCCCATCGTGTTCAGCCTGCAGAGCGGCGGCGAGGCGCTCGTCGATCCCGACCTCGGACTGAACTTCGCCATGGTGGTCCACGGCGAGCAGCGCTTCGAGTACGTGCGGCCGGTCTACGCCGGGGACCAGCTGGTCATGACGGCGACGATCACCGACATCCGCACAGCCGGGCGCAACGAGCTGCTGACGGTCAGGAGCGATGTGACGACCGTCGACGGCGAGCCGGTCTGCGTCACCTACAACACGATCGTCGAGCGTGGAGGGGCCGGTTGAGATGACCGCCACGGTGAAGTACGACCAAGTTGAGGTCGGGCAGGAGATCCCGGCCGTGGACTACAACGTGCGCCGGCTCAACCTGGTGATGTATGCCGGGGCTTCGGGGGACTTCAACCAGATCCACTGGAACGAGCGGTTCGCCAAGATGGTGGGGCTGCCCGATGTGATCGCGCACGGGATGTACACGATGGCGCAGGCCGGGCGGTTCGTCACGGATTGGGTCGGGGATCCTGGAGCGGTCGTGGACTTCGGTGTGCGGTTCTCGTCGATGGTGGTCGTCCCCGATGACGATCAGGGGGCGACCGTCACGGTGAGCGGGGTGATCGAGGAGAAACTCGAGGACAAGCGGGTGGTCATCGGGCTCACCGCCAAGTCGGACGACGCGCGGGTGCTGTCCAAGGCCCGGGCGGTGGTCCAGCTGTCCTGATCGCGGGTCCAACTACGCCAGGGTGCGGCGATCCCCGCCTTCAGTTCAGGCGGGGAAGCAGTCAACTCCTGGGCACCTCATAAGCTAGTTGCCCATGGAGATGCTCGCGCCGTATACCACGCTGCGCCTTGGCGGCCCCGCCCGCGACTTCGCCGAAGCGACCACGGCGGAGCAACTCGTGTCCCTGGTGGCCGAGGCGGACATGAAGAAAGTGCCCACGCTGGTGCTCGGCGGAGGCAGCAACGTTGTGGTGGCCGACGAGGGGTTCGACGGGCTGGTCATCAAGGTCTCGACCCAGGGCGTGACCGTCTCGCGTGACGGCGAGCAGGTGGTGGTCACGATCGAGGCGGGGGAGGACTGGGATCCGCTGGTCGCCCGCGCCGTGGCCGAGGGATGGTCGGGCATCGAGTGCATGTCGGGCATCCCCGGGCAGGTCGGCTCGACGCCCATCCAGAACGTCGGCGCGTATGGGCAGGAAGTGTCCCAGACCATCCGGTGTGTGCGCGCTTACGACCGCCGCACCAGGCAGGTAGTGGATGTGGAGGCCCGGCAGTGCGGGTTCTCCTACCGTGACAGCGCCTTCAAGCGCGACCTGGCGCGGTATGTGGTGCTGGCGGTGACTTACGCGCTGGATATTTCGGAAATGTCCGGCCCGGTGGCGTACGAGGAGCTGGCGGGGCGGCTGTCCACCGAGGTCGGCGGCCGGGTGCCGCTCGCGCGGGCCCGCGAGACGGTGCTGGCGCTGCGGCGCGGCAAGGGCATGGTGCTCGACCCCGACGATCCCGACACGCGTAGCGCCGGCTCGTTCTTCACCAACCCGATCCTGTCGCCCGAGGAGGCGGAGGAGCTGGCGGCCCGCGCCCCCGGGCATCCGCGCTGGGAGCTGCCGGACGGGTCGACCAAGGTGCCCGCCGCGTGGCTGATCGAGCAGGCGGGCTACCCGAAGGGGTACGAACGTGGGCCCGTACGCATCTCCACCAAGCACACGCTGGCGCTGACCAATCCCGACGGCGTCGCCACCACCGGCGACCTGCTCGCGCTGGCGAGGGAGGTCAGGGACGGGGTGCGGGAGAAGTTCGGGGTCACGCTGGTCAACGAGCCCGTGCTGGTCGGGTGTTCGCTGGCGGAATAGGCACCCGCCGCGGGCTGTTATGGTTGTCTGGAATTACCGAAGGGGAGTAGTCCCAATCGCGTGATCGACATACTGGCGCTTCTCGCGCCCGGTCACGCGGGCCTCACACGGGCGGACGAGACCTTCGGCCTGGTAGCTATGCGACAAGACGCTGCCGGGCCGAAGCCGTGCCCGAAAACCCCTGGGTCCTGCCTTCCGGCTCGGCCGCGCGGAAGAGGACCGTTTGGAAGCGTTCTGGATCAGTCTCGCCGTCATCTTCGTGGCGGAGCTCGGCGACAAGAGCCAGCTCATGGCGATGACGTTCGCGACCCGTTTCAAGACCTGGCCCGTGCTCGCGGGCATCACGATCGCCACGGCCGTCGTGCACCTCCTCAGCGTCGCCGTGGGCGGCCTCATCGGGGACGCGTTGCCGACGACGGCCATCGCGGTGGTGGCCGGGCTGGCCTTTCTCGGGTTCGCCGCATGGACGTTGCGCGGCGACGAGCTGACCGAGGACGAGTCGAAAAAGGCCCAGCGCACCACCAGGAACGCGTTGATCGCGGTGACCGTGGCGTTCTTCCTGAGCGAGCTGGGCGACAAGACCATGCTGGCCACCATCACGCTGGCGACGCAGCACGGCTGGTTCGGCACCTGGATCGGCTCCACCGTCGGCATGGTGGCGGCGGACGCGCTGGCCATCCTGGTGGGGCGGCTGCTGGGCAAGCACCTGCCGGAGAAGTTCATCCGGTACGGGGCCGCGGCGGCGTTCGCCGTGTTCGGCGTCGTGCTGCTGGCCGAGGCGCTCCTCTAAGCGGCCCCGCCGCCACCGAGAAACCCGCCGCCACCGATCAGGAGGACAGCAGGGACAGGCGGTGGGCCGCTGCGGCGGCCTCGCCGCGGGTGGTGACGCCGAGCTTGGCGAGGATGTTGGACACGTGCACGCTCACCGTCTTCGCCGAGATGAACAGCTCGGCCGCGATGTCCCTGTTGGTCCTGCCCTCCGTCACCAGCCGCAGCACCTCCAGTTCGCGCGGCGTCAGCAGCTCGGAAGGCTCCTGCGACGGCTGGAGGCAGATGTGTGTCGCAGCTACGGTTGGCGTCGGCCTCGACCTTGCGTATGGCCTCCGCCACCCAGCGGAGCGTCCCCGGGTCGTG
>NZ_JBFAMX010000129.1:0-23033 GCF_040659615.1 Nonomuraea sp. NPDC049784 | reverse complement strand
TCGCCATCGGCAACGAGGACGGCGGCGTGCTGCTCTGCGTCGGCGGCGCGCCCGTGCGCACACTGCAGGGGCACCGTGGCCGCGTCTACGCGGTGACTTTCGCCGGCGACCTGCTGGCCACGGGCGCGAGCGACGGCACCCTGGTGCTGTGGGACGCGCTCACCGGCGAGCGCCTGCGGCGGCTGACCGGCCACGCCGACGGCGTCTGGCCGGTACGCCTCAGCCCTTCGGGCGACCTGGTGGCGGCAGGAGGCGGCGACGGCGTCGTACGGGTGTGGGAGACCGCCACCGGGCGGCTCGCGCACGAGCTGGGCGGGCACCGGGCGCCGATCTACACGGCGTCGTTCGGCCGCTCGACGCTGGTGACGGGCGACGCCGCCGGTGTGGTGCGGGTCTGGGACCTGTCGTCGGGGCAGGTGAAAGAGACGCTCGACGGCCATCGCGGCAGCGTCTACCGCGCCGTGCACAGCCCGGACGGCCGCCTGCTGGCCACCGGCGACGAGGCCGGCACCGTACGCCTCTGGGACACCGCCACATGGACGCCGCAGCACGTGCTGACCGGGCACGCGGGCAGCGTCTACTGCGTGACGTTCTCCCCCGACGGCTCGCTGCTGGCCACGGGAGACACGGCGGGCGGCGTGCGCGTGTGGGAGGCGTCGGGCGAGTCGCTGGGCGTGCACACCACGCACGCGGCGGCCGTCTATCAGGTGACGTTCAGCCCCGACGGGCAGACGGTCGCCAGCGGCGACTCGGGCGGCGTGGTACGGCTCCAGCCCATCGGCGGCGGCCGGCGGGTCGAGCTGACGGGGCACCGCAGCTCGGTCTGGCCGTTCGTGTTCCGGCCCGACGGGCAGCAGCTGGCCACCAGCAGCAACGACGGCACCGTGCGGCTGTGGGACCCCGAGTCGGGCAAGTGCCAGCGGGTGCTGCGCGGACACGGGCGGCGCATCTCGTCCGTCAGGTTCAGCGCCGACGGGTCGATGCTGGCGACCAGCGGCAACGACGGCGTCGTGCGCGTGTGGGAGCCGCGCACCGGACGGCGGCTGCGGGAGTTCACCGGCACGGCCGATCGGCTCATCTCGGCCCTGTTCTCCCCTGCCGGGCCGGTGCTGGCCACCTCCAGCAACGACGGCGGCGTGCACTTCTGGAACGCCACCACCGGCGACTACGAGCGCGAGCTGCACGCCGAGACCGACCACGTCTGGGCCGAGGCGTTCAGCCCCGACGGCAACCTGCTGGCCACGGCCAATGACGACGACAGCGTCAGGATCTGGTACCGCCCGACCGGGCGGCTGGCGGGCAACCTGGCCGACCACCGCGGACGGGTCCGCTCGATCGCGTTCAGCCCCGACGGCGAGTACGTGGCCACCGGCTGCGACGACAAGCTCGTACGCCTGTGGCACGTGGCCTCCGGCGGCCGGGTGGCCACCCTCGAAGGGCACACCGACCGGGTCTACTCGGTGGCCTTCTCCCCCGACGGCCGCCACCTGGCCAGCGCCGGCAACGACGGCCGGGCGATGCTGTGGGAGCTGCGCCCCGGACAGGCCTGGCAGCCCCGGCTGGTGCACGAGCTCCGGCACGAGGGGCGGCTGTGGAGCGTGGCGTTCAACGCCTCGGGCGACCGGCTGGCCACCGGCGGCGACGACCTGGTGGTGCGGGTCTGGGAGACCGCGACCGGGCGGACGCTGCACGAGCTGGCCGGGCACGCCCGGCGGGTGTGGTCGGTCGCCTTCAGCCCCGTCTCCGACCTGCTGGCCAGCGCGGGCGACGACGGCGTGGTGATCCTCTGGGAGGGCGGCGAGCGGCGGGCGACCCTGCTCGGGCTGACCGAGGGGTGGGCGGCGCTGGCGCCCGACGGCCGCTACAAGATCCAAGGGGAGCCCGCGGGGCAGTTCTGGCACGTCATCGGGATGTCGCGGTTCGAGCTGGGCGAGCTCGACGCCTACCTGCCGGGGGTGCGGCAGGTGCCGCTCGACTCACCCTTCTGAGACTCCTGGGGCTCGCCGTTCCGCGGACGGGTCTTCCGCCGTGCCGGACATCGGGCGGCCGAGCAGGCCGGAGGCCACGGTCTCCACGTACGGCGCCAGGTCCGCCGCCGCGGCCCCGGCCAGGGCGGGGGTGGCGACCACCGAGCGCAGGATGCCGATGCCGACCAGCCAGGCGCTGAGCAGCTCCGCCCGCAGCTGCGTGTCCTCGCCCTGCGCCAGATCCTCCAGCGCCCGCACGTACGTGTCGCAGACCTCCTGGCGGATGCGCTGCCTGGTGTCCTCATGGGCCGACGAGCGCAGCATGGCGACCAGGGGGTGCTCCCCGCCGTACGTGGCCCAGTCGGCGAAGACGACCGTACGCAGCATGCGGGCGACCAGCTCCTCCTGCGGTCCCTCCAGCAGATCTTGCGGGATGTCGGCGGTGGCCTCGTCGAACAGCCCCTTCTTCGAGCCGAAGTAGCGGAAGATCAGGGTGGCGTCCACGCCGGCGTCCCCGGCGATGTCGCGGACGCTGGTGGCGTCGTAGCCCTCGCGGGCGAAGCGCAGCCTGGCGGCCTCCAGCAGGCGCGCCCGGGTGGCCTCCCGATCTCTCTTCGGCACGCGGGCTCCTCCCCGTAGTCATCGACCGTTGACATTGTACGCCCCGGCTGTGCTACGTTCCCCAAGTCAGCGTTCGATGACTTAAAGGATGAAATATGGGGACATATGTCGTGGCGGGTGGCACAACCGGAATGGGGCGCGGGCTGGCCCTGCACTTCCTGCGCCGAGGCGACCGGGTGACGGTCGTGGGCAGCGACCCGGAGAAGGGCCGGCTGGTCCTCGACGAGGCTGCCCGCATGGGCGCCGGGGACCGGGCCGCGTTCATCCAGGCCGACCTGAGCTCGGTGGCGGCGAACGTACGGGTGATCGAGGAGGTCAAGGCGCGGCACGACGCCCTGGACGGGCTGGTCCTCACCGCGATACGCCACTTCTCCCGGCGGGTGGAGACCCCCGACGGCTTCGAGGCCACCTTCGCCCTCTACTACGTCAGCCGCTTCCTGCTCAGCTACGGCTTGACCGGCCTGCTGGAGCAGGCCGAGAGCCCAATGATCGTGAACATCTGCGGCGTCGGCATCACCAAGGGCGCGATCCACTGGGACGACCTGTCGCTGGAGCGCGGCTACGGCTCCATCCAGGCCATGCTCCAGGGCGGCCGCGCCACCGACCTGCTGGGGGTCGCGTACACCGCCAACCACCCGGACGGGCGCACCCGCTACCTCCTGCACCACCCCGGCTTCACCGACAGCGGCACGAGCAGCCTGAAGCAGCCCACCAAGACGATCATCAAGCTGCTCGCGAAGCTCATGGGCCAGCCGGTGGAGAAGAGCATCCAGCCGATCATCGAGCTGATGGACGACCCGCCGGGCAAGGGCCTGCTCGCCTACGACCGGCGTACCCCCGTCGATCCGTCACTGCCGACCCTCGACCCGGAGAACGCCCGCCGCCTCTACGAACTGACCCGCCACCTGCTCGGCTAGGGGCTCAGCCGCGGGCGGCGCGCCTGGTCAGCTCCTCCCAGACCTCGTCCACCCGGGCGTCCAGTTCGTCGAGCGCGCCCTCATTGAGGATCACGATGTCGGCGACGGCCAGCCGGTCCTCCCGGCTCGCCTGGGCGGCGATGCGGGCCATGGCGTCGGCCTCGGGCATGGCACGGTGTTCAGCCAGGCGCCTGATGCGGGTCTCGTCGGACGCGTCGACGACGATGACCACGTCGTACATGGGCGCCAGGTGGTTCTCCGCGAGCAGCGGCACGTCGTACACGGTGATCGCGTCGTCGGCCGCCCGGCTCTGCAGCTCCGCCACCCGCTCCCCCACCAGCGGGTGAACGATCGCGTTGAGCGCGGCGAGCCGCTCGGAGTCGGCGAAGACGATGGATCCGAGCTTCTCCCTGTTGAGCGACCCGTCGGGGCAGAGCACCTCGTCACCGAACGTGGCCACCACCCTGGCCAGCCCCGGCGTGCCGGGCTCGACCACCTCGCGCGCGATCCGGTCGGC
Source organism: Nonomuraea sp. NPDC049784 (assembly GCF_040659615.1). NCBI lineage: Bacteria > Bacillati > Actinomycetota > Actinomycetes > Streptosporangiales > Streptosporangiaceae > Nonomuraea > Nonomuraea sp. NPDC049784. The sequence continues at coordinate 19,011 of NZ_JBFAMX010000129.1, read as the reverse complement.
GTCGATCACGACGGCGCCCTTGGCCGCGAGCCGTTTCGACACCTCGCTTTTGCCGGATCCGATCCCGCCCGTGAGCCCTATCTTCAACACGAGGAAAGCCTACGGGGTCATCATCGCAGGTATGAAGTCCGCGATCGTATGGGCCGCGCACGAGCAGGCCAGCGGCCGTGGGAGACGACTGAGTGAAGCCGCAACACGTCGTCCTCGCCCTGCCGGCCGGCGACTTCGTGGCGGCGCGGGTACTGGCCGGGATGAGGCTGGACCGCGCGCCACCGGGTGCCGTCACTAGAACACTGACTCCTGGCGCACCCCGCACCGTAGCCGTCAGTGCCACCTGCGCCGCTCTGGCGTGGGGGTTGCCGCAGTAACCCCCGGATCCCCTTCGGCGACACCTGCCTGGCCACCACCGTCCGCGGCCGCCAGAGCCGCCGTCGAGCGTCATGAGCCGGCAGGCCACCGCTCAGCTGACCGAGTGACTGATGACGCCGGTGTAGGAGTGGGCGCGGCGTTCCGGGCGAAGGACCCCGAAGGCCGTAACGCCTCAATGGTCAGTCGGCTCCAAAGTGCCCGGCTGGCGAGGGTGCTGGCGTGGCCCGGACGTGGCAAAAGCACGCTTACTTAACGACCAGGGCGGCAACCTAGTCATACGACGGACACGCAGCGTCACCCGCGTTATCCGGAGATCATCCCACCGGCGGCGCCGTACGAGGACCGCTGTCGCTTGAGGGGAAGGGACGCGTCCGATGACGAGGGCGAGGAGCACCTGGACCTGCGGCACTCGGATGTCCGGGATGTCCCGGGGGAGGCGGACCGGTGTGCCGCGAAATCAAATAGATCATGGGGGAAAAGTGGCTTCAGTGAGTATCCGATCCGTTGGCGCGCATGCGGCAGCGACTTCGCTGACAGTGGTACTGCTCGTTGGCTGTGGCGGCAACACGACCGCCGCACTGCCCCCCGACAGCGCGAGCACCGCCAATCCAGCGGTGGTCGCCACACAGCTCGCGGGTACTGACAGTGAGCACACGACCGCCTGTCCGACGGCAGGCAACGCCAAGCGGCTTGCCAAGACCCGCTTCGCGCTCCACGCCGGCCTCGCGCTGGGCGCCTTCCATCGCTACATCTACAAACCCCTGCGCAGCGGAGGCTTCCAAGCCGGGGCGGAGAAGCGGAAGCGGACGTTCCTCAAGGCAGCAGTAGCAGGCGCTTTCGCCCTGCATCAACTGAACGTGGCCAAGCGCTTCGCCACGGCCAATCCCACCCTCTGCAAGGGCGTCGAGGCCGTCGAAGCCAGGTTCACCAGCCTCACCGACAAGCTGAAGGGAGGCAGCGCGACGCCGGCCGACCTCCAGGCCGGCAAGAGCACCATCGACAGCCTGCAGCACAACGCCATCGGGACGGGCTACGACTTCAAGGAGCAGAACGTCACTGTCCCAGGTGCGAGTTAGCCTCTCCGGCCGAAGGACGATCATTTCCGTATGTCAGACGGCGCGTGATCCACCAGACGAGGCCTCGCCTGGTGATCACGCTCGGTCGTCCTGGCCTGGGATCAGTGCGGCATGAGGACTTTGTCGATGATGTAGACGGTGGCGTTGCGGGCCGGCACGTTGCCACAGACGATCTTGGCGTTGTTGACGGTGACGTTCTTGCCGGAGCCCTTCACCTTCAGTTCGCCGCCCTGCAGGGTCTTGAGCGTGGCGCCCTTCAGCTCGGCCGGGGTCTTTCTACCCTGGACCACTTGGTACGAGAGGATCTTGGTCAGTTCTTGCTTGTCGGCCATGATCTTGTCTCGCTTCTTGGCCGGGATCGCCTGGAAGGCCTGGTTGTCCGGCGCGAAGAGCGTGAGATGCCTGGCCGAGTTCAGCTTCTTCTGCCAGCCGGCGGTCTTGATTGCCTGTGACAACATAGACAACTCGGGAATCTGAGCCACGGCAGTGCCGAGCCCCTTGTCGGCGATGCCGGAAAGGCTCTGTTTGATCGAGGCGCAGCCCGGCCCGACCGGGCTCGCGCTAGCTGTCGGCGTCGGCGTCCCCGCCTGCTGGGTGGATGAAGTCACCCGTGGCGACGACGGAGGCGTGTAGGCGGATGCGCCGACAGTACCGGTGGCGGCGGTCAGCGCCAGCGCTGCCGCGAGAAGTCCTCGTGTCATGGCGATCACTCCATGTTCGGTAAGCCGTAGTGCGCGAGCCGGTGCACCATCGGCGCCCCGGCTCGCGCCCCTGACCTCTCCATGTCAATCTCGGCAGTCGGAGGGAACACCAAAGCCGCCATTCACCCAAATAGGTACAAATTCACGATCGCCGAGCAGGTGTGCAGCCGATCCCCGACGATGGCGCACGCTTGATCCCCCACCAGATCGTCGTGCCCGCCTCCGCCCTCCAGTCCGTGCTCGACCGGCTGAACGCCGACCATCCCGCCGGTTCTGAGTGGCGGTGGGGGTGGACCTGGGTGGACGACGACATGGGCCGCGCCGTGATCACCGCGGAGGAGGGGATCGATCTGGCTGCCTACGCAGGTGGATCAGCGTCAGGTGGTCGTCCATCCGCTCCCGGTGCGTCTCCCGGTAGCCGAGGCGACGGTAGAGCTTGAGGTTGGCCTCGGACAGGTGACCCGTGAACAGGTCGAACGCCTCCGCCTCCGGCACGGCCTCGTGCAGGGCAGTCAGCAGGGCCGTGCCGAGGCCCTGGCCCTGGCGGTCGGGGGCGACGACCAGGCGGGCGACCAGGCAGGTCGTGCCTGACACCTGCCCGCGCACCGACCCGACGACACGGCCCGCGTCGAGCGCCTTGAGCACGACGGCGCCCTCGATGACCTTGCGGACCTGCTCGAGCGACTCGACGAGCGGCGGGATGTACGGGTCGCCGTACAGCTGGGCCTCGCTCATGTAGGCCGCCCGCTGCACGGTGAGGATCTCGCCCGCGTCCGCCGCCACCGCCCGTTCGATCAGCACGGGCAGCACACTACCGCCACTCGTCACGAATACATGCCCGCGCTGAGCTCTCTGGGGCAGGAGGTGTCCTTGTCCGGCAGAACACCGTTGACGAGGTAGTCGTGCACGTGCGTACGCAGGCAGGTCGCGCGGAGCTTGTCGGCCCCCTGGAGCAGGTACGCGCCGGGCCCGTCGCCGTGCCACAGCACCCGCGCCCCGGGGATCTCCCCGAGCGGCTGGGCGGAGGTGTCCAGCCGCCCGACGCCGACCAGCACCTGCCGGCCGTTGCGCACGTCCGGCGCGTGAGGGGGCCAGCTGGGGGCGGCCTGCCGCGGTATGCCCAGGCAGCGCGCGATCTCGTACCGGGCGGCCATCCACCCGACCCGCGGCGCCACCTCGCGCAGCCGCGTCTCCATGTCGAGGAAGCGCTTGTAGCCCGGCACGGCGGGCATGAAGTCGTGGCAGAACATGGAGCCCGCCACCGTCCCGGGCGGTGTCGGCGCGGTCACGGTGGCCATCGCGGCCAGCGTGCTCGCGTCGCCGTCCTTGGCCGCGGACAGGGCCTGGGCCAGCGCCGGCCAGTGCTGCGGGGCGAGCCCGGCGTTGACGGCGGCCAGGAGCCGCCTGGTCTTCACCGTGTGCCCTGGGCCGGCGCTGAGCGGCGTGCGGTGGCGCAGGTCGTCGAGGACCGACACGGCGTCATCGCCGTTGAGCGGGCAGCTCAGGCTGGTCCTGCACCAGTCGCGGAAGGCGATGAGCCGCTGTTCGGCCGCCCGCGCCTCGGAGGTCAGCCGCTGCTCCAGGTTGGGCTCGGTGTGGTCGAGCCCGCCCTCGAGGTACATCCGCCCGGTCCGGTGCGGGAACAGCTCCAGGTACGCCTGCCCGTACACGGCCCCGTAGGAGGAGCCGAAGTAGCGCAGCCGCGGCTCGCCGAGCGCGGCGCGCAGGGCCTCGAGGTCGTGAGCGACCTGCCAGGACGTGAGGCCGTCGTAGAGGGCCCCGGCGGCCTCCCGGCAGCTGTTGTCGTAGGCGGCGTTGTCGCGGGCGTAGGAGTGCCATGCGGCCTTCCCAGGGGCGAGGAGCAGGCGTAGCGGGTCGGGCTGCGCCACGGAGCAGTGCACCATGGCCGCGCTCCCCCTGTCGCCGAGTCCGCGCGACTCGACGAGCACCACGTTGAACCACCTGGTCAGCTCGCTCACGGTGTCGGGCTGAGCACGCACCGCCTCGATGGTCGGGCCATAGCCGGTGTTCACCACCAGGGCGCCGAAGTTGTGCTCCGGGTCCTGCGCGGGCATCAGGGCGAGATCGATCTCGGTACGGGCCGCGCGCTGCCTGGCCCAGTCGACGGGCACGGACAGCTTGGCGCACTGCAACCCGTCGCCACAGTCCTGCCACTGGAGAGGGGCCGAGGAGGCCCCGCCCCTCGCCGCCGGCGCAACCGCGGCGGCGGCGGCCAGAACAGCCGTCACGAGGATGGTCACCCGCTGAGCCTTGCCCACCGCATCGCCCCTGAGCGTCCGTAGGTGTCAACAGCGCCCGTCAGTCTGGCAGCGCCGGACCCGGCGGGTGGCGGGCTCGCGAGGACCTCCAGGTAAAATCTACGGCCCGCTCAGCGGATCGTCCGGAAAAAGTGGCGTATGCCCGCCACCAGCGGGTCCGGCGCCGCCATGGCGACCATGTGGCTGGGGCTGTGGGCGTCGCCCCAGTACACGATGTCGTTGTCCCGCTCGGCGATCCGCCGCATCAGCGCGGACCCGCCGTGCGTCACACCGGTCGGCACGGCGCTCTGGTGGATCGGCAGCCCGGCGGCGCCCTCGTAGTACGTCCACGACGACGATCCGCCGGTGTCCGTCAGCCAGTAGACGCTCGCGTTGGTGAGCACCAGGTCCCGGTCGATCGGCTCGGCGCCCGAACCCCACCCGTCGAACTCCTTGAACCTCTCCACCAGGTACGCGAGCTGCGCCACCGGCGAGTCCGCGAACCCGTGCGCGAGCGTCTGCGGCCTGGCGGCCAGGTAGGGCCCGTACCCGCTGCCTCCGGTCATCCACGCCGTCATCTCCTCGAGCTCGGCCAGCTCCTCCTTGCCGAACCCTTCGAGCTGTGCGGGGTCCCCGGTGGGGATGCCCAGCCCGGCCGTGATGAGCGAGCCCACGACGTGCTCGCTGTCCAGGGCGGCCAGCTGCGGCGTGACCAGCGCCCCGGCGTCGTTGCCGTGCGCGCCGTACCGCTCGTATCCGAGCCTGCGCATGAGCTCGGCCCACGTACGGGCCACCCGCTCGATGCTCCACGGCCGCGCGTCGGCCGGTTCGGGGAACGGCGAGAAGGCGAATCCCGGGAGGGAGGGCGCGACGACGTGGAAGGCGATGCCGGGGTCGAGTCCGTGCCTTCGGGGGTCGGTGAGCGGACCGATGACCTCGAGGAACTCGGCGACGGAACTCGGCCAGCTGTGAGTGATGATCAGCGGCAGCGCTTCGGGCTCGGGCGAGCGCACGTGCAGGAAGTGGATCTCCTGCCCGTCGATGTCGGTGGTGAACTGCGGGAACGCGTTCAGCCTGGCCTCCTGCGCCCGCCAGTCGAACCCGTCGGCCCAGTACTCGGCCAGCTCGCGCAGGTACGCCACGGGCACGCCCCTGCTCCACCCGCCGGGCAGCTGGCGCGCCCACCTCGTACGCCGCAGCCGCGCCCTCAGGTCGTCGAGGTCTTCCTGGGGGATGTCGATGCGGAATGACTTGATCTGTTCCATGGGGACGACCATAGGAGCCCATGCGGCAAGATTCGTTCCGCATTCGCACCGACTTTGAGCGCGCCACCCGCTCGCCCCCACCCGCGGCACTGCGGCGCCTCGCGCATCGAGCGCCGCCCCTCCCGCCCGGCAGGCGAAGCCCGCACCCTGGCGCAGGCGAGCGTCCGAAAACACCCGCACCACCACGCGGGCGAGCCTCTAGAAGGCCCCTCGCGCGCGAAGCGAGCCGTGCGCAAAAGGCGGAAGGCCCCGCACCACGTCGGGTGCGGGGCCTTCCGGAAAGGAACTCAGTCAGAGCCAGATGGTCAGCTCTGGCCGCCGGCGAGCTTCTCGCGCAGAGCCGCGAGAGCCTCGTCGGAGGCGAGGGCGCCGCCGGCCGGGGCCGACGTGGAGCCGCCCGCCGGAGCCTGCGACTCGCCGCTGTAGGAGGACGGCTCGGCTTCGCCCGCTTCCGCCTCCGCCTTGCGGGCGTCCTCGATCTGCTTCTTGTGAGCCTCGAAGCGCGTCTGGGCCTCGGCGTACTGCCGCTCCCACTCCTCACGCTGCTTGTCGAAGCCCTCGAGCCACTCCCCGGTCTCCGGGTCGAAGCCCTCGGGGTAGATGTAGTTGCCCTGGTCGTCGTAGGTGGCCGCCATGCCGTACAGGGTCGGGTCGAACTCGACCTCGGCCCCGACGCCCTCGTTGGCCTGCTTCAGCGAGAGGCTGATACGACGACGGTCGAGGTCGATGTCGATGATCTTGACGAAGATCTCGTCGCCGACCTGGACGACCTGCTCCGGGATCTCCACGTGGCGCTCGGCCAGCTCGGAGATGTGGACCAGGCCCTCGATGCCCTCCTCGACCCGGACGAACGCGCCGAACGGCACCAGCTTGGTGACGCGGCCCGGAACGACCTGGCCGATCTGGTGGGTGCGGGCGAACTGCTGCCACGGGTCTTCCTGGGTGGCCTTGAGCGACAGGGAGACGCGCTCGCGCTCCATGTCGACGTCGAGGACCTCGACCGTGACCTCCTGGCCGACCTCGACAACCTCGGACGGGTGGTCGATGTGCTTCCAGGACAGCTCGGACACGTGGACCAGGCCGTCGACCCCGCCGAGATCGACGAAGGCGCCGAAGTTGACGATCGAGGAGACGACGCCCTTGCGGACCTGACCCTTCTGGAGGGTGTTGAGGAACGTCTGGCGAACCTCCGACTGCGTCTGCTCGAGCCAGGCGCGGCGCGACAGGACCACGTTGTTGCGGTTCTTGTCGAGCTCTATGATCTTCGCCTCGAGCTCGCGGCCGACGTACGGCTGCAGGTCGCGGACACGGCGCATCTCGACCAGGGACGCCGGGAGGAAGCCACGCAGGCCGATGTCGAGGATGAGACCACCCTTGACGACCTCAATGACCGTGCCGGTGACGATGCCGTCCTCGTCCTTGATCTTCTCGATCGTGCCCCAGGCGCGCTCGTACTGCGCACGCTTCTTGGACAGGATCAGGCGGCCCTCTTTGTCCTCCTTCTGGAGAACCAGGGCTTCGACGTGCTCCCCGACCTCCACGACGTCAGCAGGGTCGACATCGTGCTTGATCGAAAGCTCACGCGAGGGAATGACACCCTCGGTCTTGTAGCCGATATCGAGAAGAACCTCGTCTCGATCGACCTTGACGACGGTGCCCTCGACGATGTCGCCGTCGTTGAAGTACTTGATGGTCTCGTCGATCGCCGCGAGGAAGGCTTCCTCGGACCCGATGTCGTTGACCGCTACCTGCGGGGTGCTCGAGGTGGCCTCAGTGCTGGACGTCATGTGTGGAATTGCTCCGAACGCGGACAGGATGTCGATGTGGCGGATGCGCGGCAGGCCCTCTTCCGCATCAAGCCGAGGAATTACGACATCGACGTGACCGAGCGCGAGCCCGCTCCGTCTGAGGCGCGCGCGAGCCCACAGCGCAGCGATCAGCATATGAGACGTTGGCCACGCGGTCAATCCAGGGGGCAATCAATACGCGATGACCTGGAGCCCACGCTTGGCGATGATATTACCCCGAAGTTTCTCCGGTATGGAGATTCGGTCCGGGTCGCCGTCGGAGACGTAGCGCTCGCCGGGGTGCTTGTTCAGCCACTCCAGCCAGTACTGCGAGCACCACTTGCGGCACTCGCCCTTCTTGCCGTTGCTCTGGATGCGCTGGATCGCTCCCCTGTCAAATTTTTTCGCGTAGGGCGAAAGCGACGGCTCGGCTCCAGCGAGGAACACGCCGGCGAAATCATAACGGGTGCCGTCCCAGGAGCCGGTGCGGGCGAGCTTCTTCGGCCGGGGCACCGAGCCGTACGGCAACGCCATGGTCTTGGCGGGGGGCGCGCCGAGCTTCTCGATCAGGCGCTCGAGCCGGACGATCTGCTCGCGGACCTTCTTCTTCCTGAGCACGCGCAGGCTGGGGTGGCTCCAGGTGTGGTTGGCCACTTCGTAGCCGTGGTCGACCAGCCACTTCACGGCCGCTGCCTGGGCCCCTCTGTCGACCAGCCCGAACGGCTCCCGGTTGACCCAGAAGGTGGCGACCGGCCGGAAAGAGGGGTATTTCCTGGCCACTTCCTGAATGATGCCCACCGCCGTGTCGGGCTTGGGGTTGCCGCTCGCGTCGAGCGCGAAGTGGCTCGGGTGCCCGTCGTCGAACGTCAGCACGACGGGGAACCGCCCCGCCGGCACCCTGATGTCGCCGGTGGCGAACTCTCTGGCGGTGATCGGCACGTAGCCCTGCTTGGCGAGCTTCTCCAGCTCCTTCCTGAGCTGGTCCGGCGTCCGGTCGATCGAGGCCAGCCGCTTGGCGAGGATCCGGTGGTACATCAGCACCGGCACCAGCCCGGCCTCGTTGGCGTGCACCTGCCGGGCGAAGTCGGGTGTGGCCACAATCCCCGGCGGCTCGCCCACCGGGGAGGGGTTCGGCGGCTCGACGCTGCCCTGGACCTTGGCCACGGTCCTCACCTTGGCCTGCGGACGCCTGTCGCCGGGTAAGAGGCCTAAGCCGATGACGGCCACTGTGACCACCACGACGTTCGCGATGCCGATGATCCGCGTGAGGGACGCTGATATCCGCACAGAACTCCCGACCGCTCGGTGAAATTACGTTCAGGCTAGTGCAGATCTACCCAAAAAATTCAGTGTCCCGCGTCCTCCCAGGTGCGCCCGACGCCCACGGACACCTCCAGCGGAACCCGCAGCTGGTAGGCGGCGTTCATCTGGTCGCGTACGAGCTGCGTGAGCTGCTCCAGCTCCCCTGACGCCACCTCGAACACGAGCTCGTCGTGGACCTGCAGCAGCATCCTGGAGGTCAGCCCCTCCTCGCGGATGGCCTGGTGGACGTTGAGCATGGCGACCTTGATGATGTCGGCGGCCGAGCCCTGGATGGGGGCGTTGAGCGCCATCCGCTCGGCCATCTCGCGGCGCTGGCGGTTGTCGCTGGTGAGGTCGGGCAGGTAGCGGCGGCGGCCCATGATCGTCTCGGTGTAGCCGTCGGAGCGCGCCTGCTGGACGATGGCGTGCAGGAAGTCGCGCACGCCGCCGAACTCCTCGAAGTACTCCTCCTTCAGCGCCCGCGCCTCCGCCACCGGGATGTTGAGCTGGCCGGCCAGCCCGAAGTCGGACAGGCCGTAGGCCAGGCCGTAGTTCATGGCCTTGATGCGGGCCCGCAGCTCGCCGTCGATCTGCTCGGGCGGCAGGTCGAACACCCTGGCCGCGGTGGCCTGGTGGAAGTCGTGGCCGGACTCGAAGGCCGCGATCAGCGACTCGTCGCCTGACAGGTGGGCCATGATGCGCAGCTCGATCTGGCTGTAGTCAGCCGTCAGCAACGTCTCGTAGCCCTCGCCGACCACGAAGCCCTGGCGGATCCGGCGGCCCTCGGCTGTGCGGATCGGGATGTTCTGCAGGTTGGGCTTCTCCGACGACAGCCGGCCCGTGGCGGCGATGATCTGGTTGAACGTGGTGTGGATGCGCCCGTCGTCGGCGATCTCCTTGATCAGGCCCTCGACGGTGGTGCGGAGCTTCTGCTGGTCGCGGTGGCGCAGCATGATCGTCGGCAGCTCGTGATCGGTCTGCGTGGCCAGCCAGGCGAGCTGGTCGGCGTCGGTGCTCCAGCCGGTCTTGATCTTTTTCGTCTTGGGGAGGTTGAGCTTGACGAAGAGGATCTCCTGCAGCTGCTTGGGCGAGCCCAGGTTGAACTGCTCGCCGACGGCGCGGTGGGCCTCCTCCACGGCGTGCTTGACCGCGGCCCCGAACTCGGTCTCCAGCCCCGCGAAGTATTCGCCGTCGACCGCGATGCCCGCACGCTCCATCTCGGCCAGCACGGCCAGCAGCGGCTGCTCGACGTCGGTCATCAGCTGGGTGCCGCCGCGGCCGGCCAGGAAGCGCTCCAGCGCCTCGGCCAGCTCGCGCACGGCGTGGGCGCGCAGCGCGAGGTCCTTGGCCGGGGCGTCCTCGTCGTCGCCGAACAGGGCGGCCTGCCCGGTGGACTCCTCCTCGGCCCGCAGGTCGCGGTTGAGGTAGCGCCTGGCCAGGTCTTCCAGCGCGAACGTGCGCTGGCCCGGCATCGCCAGGTAGGCCGCGAGCGCGGTGTCGCAGCTCAGGCCGCGCAGCTCCAGGCCCTGCGCCCAGAGCGCCAGGATGGGCCCCTTGGCGTCGTGGACGGCCTTGGGCTTGGTGTCGTCGGCCAGCCAGGCCCGCAGGGCCGTCTCGTCGGCCTCGGTGAGCTTGACGGGGTCGATGTAGGCGGCGGTGCCGTCGGGCGAGGCGACGGCGATGCCGTCGATGCGGCCCGTGCCGCTGCCGTAGGCGCCCTTGAAGGCCAGCCCGGCCCGGCCCTCGGGCAGCGCGGACAGCCAGCCCGCCACCCGGTCGGGACCGAGCAGCACGGTCTCGACCTCGAAGCCCTGGTCCGGCTCCTGCTCGCCGGAGCCGAACACCTTGAACACCCGCTCGCGCAACTCGCCGCGGAACTGCAGGCTGTCGAACAGCTTGTTGATCTCCTCGCGCTCCCAGGTGCCCTGCGTGAGGTCGCCGAGGTCGGCCTCGAGCGGGACGTCACGGAGCAGCTCGGTCAGCCGCCGGTTCATCAGCACCTGGGCGACGTGCTCGCGCAGCTTGTCGCCGACCTTGCCCTTGACCTCGTCGACCCGGTCGACCAGCGCGGTCAGCGAGCCGAACTCGCGCACCCACTTGGCGGCGGTCTTCTCCCCCACGCTCGGGATGCTCAGGAGGTTGTCGCTGGGGTCGCCGCGCAGGGCGGCGAAGTCGGGATATTGCGCCGGGGTCAGGCCGTACTTCTCCACGACCGCCTCGGGAGTGAACCTCGTCATGTCGCTGATGCCGCGCCGTGTCATCAGGACGGTGATGTGCTCGTTGACCAACTGCAGCGCGTCGCGGTCGCCGGTGACGATCAGGACGTCCATCCCCTGCTCGAAGGCGCGGGTGGCGAGCGTGGCGATGAGGTCGTCGGCCTCGAAGCCGGCCTTGGACAGGTGCGGGATGCGGAAGGTGTCGAGCAGCTCGAAGATGAGCTGCATCTGACCGCGGAAGTCCTCGGGCGTCTCGCTCCTGTTGGCCTTGTATTCGGAGTACGCCTCGTGGCGGAAGGTCGGCTCCGACCTGTCGAAGGCCACCGCCACGTGGGTCGGCTGCTCGTCGCGCAGGACGTTGGTCAGCATCGAGGTGAACCCGTAGACCGCCTCGGTGTGCTGACCGTCGGTGGTCATCAGGTTGGCGTCCTTCAGCGCGAAGAACGCGCGGTAGGCCAGGGAATGCCCGTCAAGCAGCAAAAGGCGCGGGCGGCTGGGGGTCACTTCACTCTTCGGCACACACGCAGCCTAGTCTGCGTGTGCGACAGAAAACCTGAGCTCGGAAGAGTGGAGACGTCCCTTTGACGCAGACCAACCCCCTGGACTTCTCGGTGTACGGCGCCACACACGAGGGCACTCTGGCCGATCGCATGGGCATCGAGTTCCTCGAGGCCGGCCCCGAGCGGGTGGTGGGCCGGATGCCGGTCGAGGGCAACACCCAGCCCTACGGCCTGCTGCACGGCGGGGCGTCGGCGGTGCTGGCCGAGACGCTCGGCTCGGTGGCGGCGGCCATCCACGCGGGCCCCGAGCGCATCGCGGTGGGGATCGAGATCAACGCCACCCACCACCGCCCTGCGACCTCCGGGTTCGTCACCGGTGTCGCGACCAGGCTGCACGGCGGCCGGACGCTGGCGACGTACGGCATCGAGATCACCGATGAGCGGGGAAAACTCGTCTGCACCTCTCGCCTCACGTGCATGCTGCGTGACAGGTGAAACTTCCGTCCCTTTGCGCGCAGCGCCTGTGGGTCGCTACGGTGGTCCGAACGCGAGCCCGCGGGAAGGCCCAGTAGATAACGTGTACGGCCGGGGAAGCCTTACACGGCCCCAAAGGCCACCCCGCGGGCTCGTCCACGTTTCCGGGCGATCGTTACCCATTCGTATCACAAAGCGCCAGGCGTCTACCCCGATTTAGCCCCTGACCAGGCTTGTTGTTTCCTCACATGAGTGACACGCACATGTCACTAATTGGTGACGAACGATACTGAACCGGGCGACACCAGAATAAGCTCCCGCCACAGCATCCCAGTTGTGCCTGCGATGCCCGCGTGTCGAGATGGAGGGGCACAACCCCGCCTTGACCTACTTGAGGGAGCACCATTGCGCAGAGCCGTGATCGCGTTCACGGCCTTCCTGGGTGGACTCGTCTTCCTGCTGGCCGTACCCGCCCAAGCGAGTACGGCCGACTGCCAGGGACTGAGGGGAACACTCAAACTCCAAGGCCAGCCAGTGAACGGCGCGAAAATCGCCGTGACCACCGAGAGCGGACAACCGGTCAAGGAGGTCACAAGTAACGCACAGGGCACGTGGGACGTTCAGGTCGACAAACCAGGCAAGTACAAGGTCACCCTGGATGTCAGCACCCTTCCGAAGAACGCCGAAGTGCGGGGCGGCAACAACGTCCGCACGCCGACGGTCTTCGAGGGCAACTGCTCGACGGTCCTGTTCGCGCTCCAGCCCAAGGGCGCCCCGGGTCAGCAGCAGGCGGACACCGGCGGGGAGACCACGTTCTGGGAGCAGGCCGCCCAGCTGACGTTCGAGGGGCTCAACCTCGGCCTGATCATCGCGCTGGCGGCGCTCGGTCTCTCGCTCATCTACGGCACGACCGGCCTGACCAACTTCGCCCACGGAGAGCTGGTCACGCTCGGCGCGATCCTCGCCTACGCGTTCAACGTGGGCTTCGGGCTGCATCTCATCCCCGCCGCGCTGATCGCCGTCGTGGTCGCCGGCATACTCGGCTACTTCCAGGACCGCTTCTTCTGGGGCCAGCTGCGCAGGCGCGGCACCGGCACCATCGCCATGATGATCATCTCGATCGGCGTGGCGCTCCTGCTCCGCTATGTGTTCCTGATCTTCTTCGGCGGCCAGAACGAGGCCTATGCGCAGTACACCGCGCAGCCGGGCATCGAGGTCGGCCCCATCACGGCGGCCCCGAAGAACTTCGTCGCCATGGGCATCGAGCTCGCGGTCCTGGTCATCGTCGGCGTGGCGCTCCTGCGCACCCGCACCGGCAAGGCTGCTCGCGCCGTGGCCGACAACCCCGCGCTCGCGGCCTCGTCCGGCATCAACGTCGACCGGGTCATCCGGATCATCTGGACCGCGGGCGGCGCCATCGCCGGGCTGGCGGGCATCATGCTCGGCCTGTCGCAGAGCCTCAAATACACGATGGGCCAGGACGTCCTGCTGCTCATCTTCGCCGGCGTGACGCTCGGCGGGCTCGGCACCGCGTTCGGCGCGCTGGTTGGCTCACTCGTGGTCGGCCTGTTCGTCCAGGTCTCCACCCTGTGGGTGCCGCCGGAGCTCAAGTCCGTCGGCGCGCTGGTCGTACTCATCATCGTGCTCCTCATCCGGCCGCAGGGCATCCTGGGCCGCCGCGAGCGGATCGGCTGATCGGGGGAGGATCAGAATGGACTGGATCACGATCATCAGCACCACCCTCAAGGCCGCGGTCGGCGTCGAGACGGTGCTCTACGGAATCGCCGCCATCGGCGTCAACATCCACTTCGGCTACACGGGCCTGCTCAACTTCGGCCAGGCCGCCTTCATGGGCGTGGCCGGCTACGGCCTGGCGGTCACCGTCACCGTCCTGGGCCTGCCGTTCTGGCTCGGCATCATCGTCGGCCTGGTCGCCGCGGTGCTCCTGGCGATCCTGCTGGGCATACCGACCCTGCAGTTGCGCGCCGACTACCTGGCCATCGTCACCATCGCGGCCGCCGAGATCGTACGGCTCATCTTCCGCTCGGTGGCGTTCAAGGACGTCTTCGGCGGCTCCGACGGCCAGCGCGGCTTCTCCGACGGCTTCTACGCGCTCAACCCGTTCCCAGAGGGGCAGTACGGCTTCAACCTCGGCCCGGTGCCCCTGTTCTTCAACAACCGGCAGCTGTGGGTCATCCTCGTCGGCTGGGTGCTGATCGCCCTGGCCTGCGCCATGGTCTACCTGCTCATGAAGAGCCCGTGGGGCCGCGTGCTCAAGGCCATCCGCGAGGACGAGGACGCCGTGCGCAGCCTCGGCAAGAACGTCTTCTCGTACAAGATGCAGTCGCTCATCCTGGGCGGCGCCATCGGCGCTCTCGGCGGCTTCATCTACGGTCTGGCCTACGCCTCGGTACAGCCCGACGTGTTCGGCACCGAGACCACGTTCTACATGTACACGATGGTCATCCTCGGCGGCGCCGCCCGCGTGCTCGGCCCCGTCGTCGGCTCGATGCTCTTCTGGGTGCTGCTGGTCCTCGTCTACGGCGTGCTCTCCGAGGCGGTCGGCGCGGGGTACATCACCTTCCTGGACGTCAACCAGGTCGGCGCCGTGCGCTGGATCCTGGTCGGCCTCGGCTTGATCCTGTTGCTCATCTTCCGGCCACAGGGCATCTTCGGTGACAAGAGGGAGATAGCGATCGATGCACGCTGAAACCACCACCACCGAGCGCAAGGCCGCGGCCCTGGCGGCGTTCAAGGACCTGGCGCACGACCCCGGCGTGCCCAAGCCCGACCCCATCCTCGTCGTGGACAACGTGGTTCGCCGCTTCGGCGGCCTGACCGCCGTCGAGGTCGGCCACGTCGAGATCCAGCGCGGCTCCATCACCGCGCTGATCGGCCCCAACGGCGCCGGCAAGACCACGTTCTTCAACCAGCTCACCGGGTTCGACACGGCCGACTCCGGCTCCTGGACGTTCAACGGGCGGTCCATGAACGGCGTGCCCGCCCACAAGGTGGCCCGCGCCGGCATGGTGCGCACGTTCCAGCTCACCAAGGCGCTGTCCCGCCTGACGGTGCTGGAGAACATGCGCCTGGGCGCCCAGCAGCAGAAGGGCGAGAACTTCTTCCGCGCGCTCGTGCCGAGCTCCTGGCGCGGCCAGGAGGACACGATCACCGAGCGGGCCGAGGAGCTGCTCACGCGGTTCAAGCTCGACGCCAAGCGCGACGACTTCGCCGGGTCGCTGTCCGGCGGCCAGCGCAAGCTGCTGGAGATGGCCCGCGCGCTCATGGTCCAGCCCGAGCTGGTCATGCTCGACGAGCCCATGGCCGGGGTCAACCCGGCGCTGACCCAGTCGCTGCTCGGCCACGTCAAGGACCTGCGCGAGCAGGGCATGACGGTGCTGTTCGTGGAGCACGACATGGACATGGTCCGCGACATCAGCGACTGGGTGATCGTCATGGCGCAGGGCGCGGTCATCGCGGAGGGGCCACCCGGGACGATCATGTCCGACGAGCGCGTGATCGACGCCTACCTCGGGGCGCACCACGACGCGCCGCTGTCAGAGAGCGAGCTGGAGAGCCAGCTCCAGGAGGCGGAGGCGGCGCTGGAGGCCGAGATCGAAGAGGAGACGCAGAAGTGACCGTGCCTGAATCCAAGGCGGCCGTCACCGACCGCAGCGCCCACCTGGAGGGCGCCAAGGACGCCGTGCTGCGGTGCGACGAGCTGATCGCCGGCTATCTGCCGGGCGTCAACATCCTCAACGGCTCCGACCTCTACGTCAAAGAGGGCGAGCTGATCGGCATCATCGGCCCCAACGGCGCCGGCAAGTCGACGTTGCTCAAGGCCATGTTCGGGCTGGTCACCATCCGCAGCGGCACGGTGCTGCTCAAGGGTGAGGACATCACGAACATGAAGGCCCACTCGCTGGTCTCCCGCGGCGTCGGCTACGTGCCGCAGACCAACAACGTCTTCCCCAGCCTCACCATCGAGGAGAACCTCGAGATGGGCGCCTTCCAGGTGCCGGGGAAGTTCAAGGAGCGCTTCGAGTTCGTCGCCGAGCTGTTCCCGGCGCTCAAGGAACGGCGCAAGCAGCGCGCCGGATCCCTGTCCGGCGGTGAGCGGCAGATGGTGGCGATGGCCAGGGCCCTCATGACCGAGCCGTCCGTGCTGCTGCTCGACGAGCCGTCGGCCGGCCTGTCGCCCAAGCTGCAGGACCTGGTGTTCATCCAGGCCCAGCAGATCAACAAGGCGGGCGTCACGGTGATCATGGTGGAGCAGAACGCCCGCCGCTGCCTGCAGATCTGCCACCGCGGCTACGTCCTCGACCAGGGCCGCAACGCCTACACCGGCACCGGGCGGCAGCTCGCCAACGACCCCAAGGTCATCGAGCTGTACCTCGGCACGCTGGCCAAGGCGTAAATCAGGATCAAGACGGCGAAGGGGCTCCCGCGGGGCCCCTTCGCCGTTTTTTAATGACTGCTGTGAAACGTTTAGCGACAGTCGCGCTCATCATCCCCGTCCTGCTCGTCGGTTGCCAGGACAACGCCTCGTCCGCGTCGAAGTACAGCACCGGCGGGGATCCGACCGACAGCCCCTGCGCCCGCGTGGTCTCCGCCATCGGGTACGCCAACCTCATGCTGAAGCCGAAGGGCCAGGAGGACCAGCAGTACTTCGAGGACGCCGTGATCGGCCGCCTGGCCGAGCTGCGCGGGATCACGCTGGAGTTCGGCGACCGGATGCCCGACTCGCTCAAGGGGGCCGTGCAGACGATCAAGACCACGACCGCGGGGTTGTCCAGGAACGACGTGCCGCGGGAGCGTCAGGTGGCGCTGCTCAAGCAGTACCGGGTGGCCGCCGACCAGATCGTGGCGGGATGCGGATAACGACGAGAAGGGCCCGGCCATGGCGGCCGGGCCCTTCCGTGTGAGGCGACGGTACTAGCCGGCGATGTTGCCGGTGCGGTACTCGAGCGCCTTGGTGGCGTACTTGTTGGTCGCGCCGTACTGGTAGATGCCGATGGTGGCGACGGCCGGGTCACCGGCGTCGTTGAACTCGACCGGGCCGCTGACGCCCTCGTAGTCGATGTCCTTACCGGCCTTCAGCAGGTCCACGCACTCCTTGAAGCTCTTGCACTTCTCGCCGCCCTTGCTCACCTCGGCCAGCTTGGCCGCGATGTCCACGCCGGCGTCGCTCTTGGCGGCCTCGGCGGCCAGCGCGATCAGGTTCGCCGCGTCGTACGACTCGGGGGCGTAGCTGAAGTCCTGCAGCTTGGGGTCGATGGCCTTGAGCTTCGCCTGGAACTCCTCAGGAGCCGCGGCGCCGGGGATCGTGCCCTTGACGCCGTCGAGCGTGCCCTTGGGCATCTTCACGTAGTTCGTGTTGGACGTGTTGCCGTCCACCATGTACCACTTGTGCTTGTCCGCGGGCAGGCCCTGCTTGACCAGCTCCGCCACGACCTTCGCCGTCTCCTCGAACCCGATCAGCACGATGCCCTTCGGGTTCTTCGCCTTGATCTTGGCCACGTCGGCGGAGAAGTCGGCCGCCTTCGGGTCGTAGTCGACGCGCTCGACGACCTCGGCGCCGCCGTCGGTGACGGTCTTCTGCACCTGGTCGGCCAGGCCGGTGCCGTACGAGTCCTGCATCGCGAGGATGCCGACCGTGTCGTTGCCGTCGGACACCACGAGGTCGCCCAGCACGCGCCCCTGCAGCTTGTCGGGCGGCGAGGTACGGAAGTACAGGCCCTTGTCGTTGATCGTGGTGAACTTGTCGGAGGTGTTGGCCGGCGAGAACTGCACCACGCCCGCACCCGTGATCTTGTCGATCACCGACTCCGACACCGACGACGACGCGGCGCCGATGATGGCGTCGGCCTTCTGCGCCAGCAGCTTGTCCACCGACTGCGAGGCGATGTTCGTGGTCGTGTCACCCGAGTCCGTGTCGTACTTGGTGACCGGCTTGCCCAGCACGCCACCGGCCTCGTTGATCTCCTTGACGGCGAGGTTGACTCCCGCGATCTCGGGCGGGCCGAGGAACGCCAGCGAACCGGTCTGGGGCAGCAGCGTGCCGAGGGTCAGGGTGCCGTCGCCCTGCGCGGCGGCGGGCGCCGACGAGGATGGCGCGGCAGACTGGGAAGTCTGCGTGGCGGTGTCGCCGCCGCCACCGCCGCAGGCTGTCAGGGCGAGGCTGGTGGCAGCCACGACAGCCAGCGCCCGCCCCACGGGAGCAATGCGGATCATGAAGTGTCTCCTTCATTTCCAGGCCGGGATCCGTCAGCACCGCCGAGCGTTCCCGAACGAATGCAGGAAACGTATAAAACCGCAGCGTGCTCCAACTAGATGCGCTGAGGAACTGTCGGCACTTGGATGCGGAGTCGTAATCACTCCTCAACTTACGGGACCTGCGCAAGGACGCTTAATGTGCGGTGGGTGAAGCGCTTTACGGTTCCCCTCGTGATGGCGGTACTCCTCACCGGTTGCGGCTCCTCCGAGCCGCCCGCCCAGCCTTCCGCGAAGCCCCCCGGCGGCGTATCCGTCTCGCTGGCGCAATGGCGTTCAGACGAGCCCGTGCACGCGATCGAGGTGGCCGTCCGCAATACCACCGACACACCGGTCTATTTCGCCGACGTCCAGCTCGTCACGCCCTCATTCAAAACGCTCCCGGCGCAGCGGATCGACAGCGCCATCAAGAAGACCGAGCGTACGGACCTGCGCATCACGTTCGGCCCCGCCAACTGCCTCCCCAAGGGCCTGCCCGAGGTGCAGCCCGCCACGGTCGTGGCGCACCTCAGCACCGGCTCGGAGCCGCCGCACAAGGTGGTGTTCGACGTGCCGCACCCGGACCCGCTCCTGGCCAGGCTGCTGCGGGACGAGTGCTCCGAGTTCCTGATCAAGGAGGCGGCGGACATCGAGTTCGGCCCTGAGTGGGAGGAGTCGGGCAAGGCCATGCGGGGCAACCTGGTGATCACGAGGCGCGGCGAGGGCGCGGTCACGCTGAACGACATGGGCGGGACCACCCACTTCATCGTCACGCCCCAGCACCGGCCCCTGGGCGTGCTGGCGGCCGGGC
>NZ_JBFAMX010000128.1:0-23048 GCF_040659615.1 Nonomuraea sp. NPDC049784 | reverse complement strand
CGAGGCCCGCGACAGGCAACGCCGCACGGCCCTGCTTCTCGCCGCGGCGGCCGACCATGTCGAGGTGGCCAAAGTACTGGTCGCGGCCGGTGCCGACCCCAACGCACAGGACTTCCGGCACGACACTCCCTGGCTGGTCACGGGGGTCACGGGAAGTGTCGCGATGCTCAGGACCCTCCTCCCGGCCGAGCCGGACCTGACTGTACGCAACCGCTACGGAGGCGTCTCCCTCATCCCCGCCTGCGAGCGCGGGCACGTGGACTACGTCCGCGAGGTGCTGAAGACCGGCATCAACGTCGACCACGTCAACGACCTCGGCTGGACCGGCCTGCTGGAGGCCGTCATCCTCGGCGACGGGGGCAGACCGTACCAGGAGATCGTCCGCCTGCTCATCGCCGCGGGCGCCGACGTGGACCTCGCCGACCACGACGGCATCACCCCGCTCGCCCACGCCACCGCCAAAGGCCAGACCGAAGTGGCCGCCCTGCTCCGCGCCGCCGGAGCACACTGACCCGCGCCGTCGGTCGTCGGCGCCCGCGGCGCCGCGACGGTGGCCATGCCCCGTCGACTCGTCCAGGCCGGACTGGGCCGGCCGCCCGATGCCGGCCCGCATTGATACGTCTGCTGCGTCGCTGCGTGTTTCCCGCGTGTTTCATTATCCTGAAAATCTTCATCATCGTATTGACGCTGAAGGCAGCCACATTAAGATGAAGCCATGACGAACGACGGCATCCCCGAGTCTGTGGCCGCGATGCTCGGTGCCGTCGGAACCCGTGTCCGCTCCCTGCGCAAGGAGCGGGGTTTCACCCTTGATCGGCTGTCTGAGCTGTCAGGGTTGAGCACGGGGATCATCAGCCAGGTGGAGCGCGGGCTGGCCAATCCCTCGTTCTCCACGCTGGTCCAGTTGGCGCACGGGCTAGGCATCCCGGTCGGGATGTTGTTCCAGGTTCAGAAGGAGCACCGCTCGCCGCTTGTCCGCAGGTCGGAACGGCGGCGTCTCGGTGGTCACGGTGTCGACGACGACGCCGTCTTCGAGCTGCTCGTCCCCGACCTCAACGGCGCACTGGAGGTGACCTGGGTCGAGACCCGTCCCGGTCATGACACCAGTGCCACACCCTTCCGGCACAACGGGGAAGAGGTGGGGATTGTCCTGTCCGGGCACAAGGATGTGTACCTGGACGGGGTCAAGTACGAGCTCGGGCCCGGCGACGCCATTCGATACCCGTCCACCATCCCGCACTGGTACGCCAATTCCAGCGACGAGGTCTGCACAGCGATCTGGGTGATCACCCCACCAACTTGGTGACCTCGGTCGGGTTCCCCCCATGAAAGGCGGATCGCCATGTCCGCAACCATCACTTCGACCTCCCCTGCCAACGATTCGGTCACCACCCGCAAGGCGATGCTCGGCCTCGGCCTCGGCAACACCCTCGAGTGGTACGACTGGATGCTCTTCGGACTGGTTTCGGCCTACATCGGCCCTCACTTCTTCCCCTCTCACGACCCCGTCGCCGCGACGCTCAGCGCGCTGGCGGTTTTCGCGGTCGGCTTCGCCGTACGGCCGCTGGGCGGGGTGCTGCTCGGCACCGTCGCCGACCGCATCGGCCGGCGCACGGTCATGCTGCTGTCGGTCACGCTGATGGCAGCTACCACCCTGGTGATCGCGGTTACGCCGACCTACGACTCGATCGGCGTGTGGTCCGGTGTGATCCTGCTGGTCTGCCGCCTGGTCCAGGGCATCTCCACCGGCATCGAGGCGCCGCTGTCCACCGCGTACGCCGTGGAGGTCACCCCGAAGGGGCGCGAAGCGCGCGCCGCGGGCTACATCAGCTTCTACGTCAACCTCGGTATCCTGCTCGCGTCGCTGGTGAGCTTTTTCGTCAGCCTGGCGGTCGGCGGCGCGACCATGCAGGACTGGGGCTGGCGGATCCCCTTCGTGGTAGGCGCGGTGATGGGCATGGTCGTGCTCTACCTGCGCCGCTCCCTGCCGGAGACGCTGCACGAGAGTGAGCGCGCCGAGGGCTCGGCGTCCACGGTGTGGCGCGGGGTGGGCAAGCACTGGCTCGCCCTGATTGCGATGATCTTCGTGGTCGGCGCCGCGCAGGCCTACAACTACGCCTGGACCGTCGGCCTGCCGAACCTCGCACGCAGCACGTTCAAGGAAGACCCGACCGGAGTCTTCGCCGCCTCCACCGCGCTCGGCGTCGTGATGATCGTCGGCTCTCTGGTGACCGGCTGGCTCGCCGACCGGGCCAAACTGTCCCGCACGTTCATCGTCACCCGGCTGCTCGCCGTCCCCTCGGTGTTCCTCATGCTCCTGTACACCGAGCCCGGCCTGGGCGGGCTGGTCGGCGTGCTCCTCAGCGGGTCGGTGGTGCTCGTGCTCAACATGACCCTCTACAACCTCGTCGCGACGTCGCTGATGCCGAAGCACAGCCGCGCCACCGGCGTCGCCCTCGGGTACGGCATCGGAGTCGCGCTCTTCGGCGGCACCGCGTCGTACGTGATGATCTGGCTGCAGAGCCAGAACACGACGTGGTTGTTCCCCACCTATACGGCAGTGCTCTCCCTGATCAGTGTCGTGCTCTACCTGGCCGCGCGCAGGTCCACCGGTACCTATGCGGGTGAGTGAGGAATTCCCTGATGCAATTGTCTGATCTCAAGGTCACCTCCGACGAGTTGCGCGCCCCCGTGGTGCGCCGCAGCGACATCGTCGTGGTGGGAGGCGGCCCCGCCGGCGTCAGCGCCGCTGTCGCCGCCGCCCGCGCCGGCGCCGAGGTCACCCTGCTGGAGAGGTACGCCGCGCTCGGCGGACTCGCCGCCGGCGGCATGGTCCTGGTGCTCGACGACATGGTCAACGGCCAGGAGATCACTGTCACCGGCCTGGTCTCGGAGTACGTGGACCGGATGGCCAAGCTCGGCCTGGCCGTCTACCCGCCTGAGCATGAACGGGTCAGCTCGGTGGAGATGTGGAACAAGTGGGGCCGCTGGGGCGCCTTCGACTTCCACTCCCACAAGAGCCCCAAGCCGATCTGCTACGCCGTCGCCTTCGACCCCGACGGGTGGAAGCGCGTCTCCAACGACCTGGTCCGTGAGGCAGGGGTGCACCTGCGGTTGCACTCGTGGTTCTCCCAGCCGATCGTGGACGAGGGCAGGCTGCGGGGGGTGGTGGCCGAGACCAAGGCGGGTCCCCAGGCCATCATGGCCGACGTGGTCATCGACACGACCGGCGACATCGACGTCGCGGCCCGCTCGGGCGCGGAGTACGCGCACGACAGCTACCTCACCACGCTCGTGTTCAGGCTCGGTGGCGTGGACACCGCGGCTGCCGAGCGATTCGAGCAGGAGAACCCGCGCGAGGCCAGGGCGATCAACCGCAAGATCAAGCGACTGCTCGGCGGCGCGTGGGAGCTGTGGTGGCTGAAGACACCGATCCCAGGCGTCGTCTGGTGTAATTGTCCACATATGTCTGGATTTGACGGGGTGGACCCGGAGTCGCTGACCCAGGCGGAGTTCGAGGCCAGGGCACGCATCGCCGCAGCGGTCGATGAAGTAAGACAGAATCTGCCCGGCTTCGAGAACTGCTATCTGCTCGACGTCGCCGAGCAGATGGGCGTCCGGCAGACACGCCTGCTGCGGGGTGAGTACGTCGTGACCAAAGACGACATCACCACCCGGCGGCACTTCGCCGACTCCGTCGCCCGTGGCCGCGACTACTACACCCCTTACCGCGCGCTGCTGCCCCGCCAGGTGGACCAGCTCCTGGTCGCGGGCCGCCACTACTCGGCCACGCCGGACGCGCAGCGGATCTCCCGGGAGATCCCGCCGTGCATGGCGATGGGGCAGGCGGCCGGCGTGGCCGGGGCGCTGGCCGTCGACAAGGGCGTGACGGTACGGCAGGTCGATCCCGCCGCCATCCAGCATGGGATGCGCGCCCAGGGCGCCGATCCCGGAGACGTCCCAGCCCCCAACGCGGAGGTCGAGGCATGAAGCCGCTCGAAGGAATCACCGTCGTCGATTTCACGCAGGTCTACATGGGGCCGAGCTGTACTCAACTGCTCGGCGACTACGGCGCCGACGTGATCAAGATCGAGCGGCCCCGCGTGGGGGACCTGTCCAGAACCTCCATCCCCGACCGCGACGGCTTGGACAACCCGATCTTCCTGTCCATCAATCGCAACAAACGCAGCGTCAGCATCGACACGCGCCGTGAGGAGGGCAAGGAGGTCATATACCGGCTGGTCAAGGATGCCGACGTCGTGGTCAGCAACTTCAGGTCCGGCGTCATGGAGCGCCTGGGCTTCGGCTACGAGCGGCTGCGCGAGCTGAATCCGCGCATCATCTGGGCGTCGGGCACCGGCTTCGGTCCTGAGGGCCCCTACAGCCACAAGGGCGGGCAGGATGTCATCGCGCAGGCATACTCCGGCGTGATGTGGCGGCGCGAGTCACCCGACCTGCCGCTGTCGGTCTACCCGACCACGCTGGCCGACTACACCACGGGCATGCACCTCATGCAGGGCATCCTGCTCGCCCTGCGGACGCGCGACCTGACGGGAGAGGGGCAGAAGGTCGAGGTCACGATGTACGACTCCATGCTCCACATGCAGATGCAGGAAGCCTGCATGCAGCTCAACCGCGGCTATGAGATCAACTGGGCGTCGATGCCGCTGAGCGGCGTCTTCACCACCAGCGACGGCGCAGTCTGCATGGTCGGCGCGTTCAAGGAGAACCCGCTGCGCGACGTCTCCGAGGCCCTGGAGCTGGAGGAGGACCTCTCGCAGCGAGAGGAGTTCTCGACCCAGCAGGCACAGTTCGCCCATCGCCCGCAGCTGCAGGCGATCTTCCGTGAGCGGTTCGCCACTAATACCACTGACCACTGGATCAAGCGTCTGGAGGCACAGGACATCCTGTGCGCGCCGGTCCGCACGATGGAGCAGGCGCTGGCAGACGAGCAGACCGTGGTCAATCAGATGATCCTGGAGATGGACCACCCGGTGGCGGGCGTGGTCAGGGCCTTGGCCGCGCCGATCAGGCTGTCGTCCTCGCCTTACGAGGTACGGCACGCGCCGCCGCGCCTGGGCGAGCACAACGCCGAGGTCCTGGCCGAGCACGGCTACTCGGCCGAGCAGATCGAGGCCCTCGTCGCGGCGGGAGTTCTGCGATGACCGTGCACTTCGAGGTCATCGACCACGTCGCGCGGGTCACCATCGACCGCCCGCAGGTCCTCAACGCCGTGGACGACAAGACCCACCGGACGCTCTGCGAGATCTGGGAGTGCATCGAGGCCGACCGCGACGTGCGCGTCGTGGTGGTGACCGGCGCGGGGGAGAAGTCCTTCTGCGTAGGCGCCGACATGTCCGCCGACGCGATCGACAAGACCGGGCTCGAGTACTGGGCCGATCTCGATCCCAACGGGTTCGGCGGCCTTTCGCTGCGCACCACACTCGACGTGCCGGTGATCGCCAGGGTGAACGGCTACGCGTTCGGCGGCGGCATGGAGATGGTGCTGGGCTGCGACATCGTGGTGGCCGCCGAGCACGCGCAGTTCGGGCTGACCGAGCCGCGTGTGGGACGCATCGCGCTGGACGGCGGCGTCACCCAGCTGGTGCGCCGCCTGCCGTACAACCAGGCCATGGGGCTGCTGCTCACCGGACGGCGCGCTCGTGCCGCCGAACTGGAGCGGATGGGGCTGGTCAACGAGGTGGCCCCGTCGAGCGAGCTGGACGCAGCCGTGGATCGGTGGGTGGCCGACATCCTGGCCTGTTCCCCGTCCTCGCTGCGCGCGGTCAAGCAGATGGTGCAGCGCACTGCCCACCTGACCAGCCAGGAAGCGCGGGCCGTACGGCTGCCCGCCCTGATGGAGGCCCTGGACAGCGAGGACAGCAAGGAAGGCGTCCTGGCCTTCCAGGAGAAGCGCAAGCCTATTTGGAAGGGACAGTGATGCTGCAGCCGGGCGTATGGGGTGTCGTCGCGACGCCGTTCACCGGATCTACCTTCGACCTCGACGAGCAGAGCCTGGCCAGGCTCGTCGAGCACTACGAGCGGGTGGGGGTCACCGGGCTGACGGTGCTCGGCGTCTTCGGCGAGGCGGCGCAGCTGTCCACCGAAGAGCGCCGCGCCGCACTGGAGACCGTGGTCGACGCCGTCGAGCTGCCTCTGGTGGTGGGAGCGACCTCGCTGGGCACCGCGCCGGTCGTCGAGGAGGTGCGCCTGGCCCAGCAGGTGGCCGGCGACCGCCTCGCGGGCGTGATGGTGCAGGTGAACTCGCCGAACCCGCACGTCCTCGCCCGGCATCTGCGGGCCGTCCACGAGGCGACCGGCGCAGGGCTGGTCGTGCAGGATTATCCGCTGGTCAGCGGCGTGAGCATCAGCCCTGACGCACTGGTGACGGCGCTGCGCGACCTGCCGTTCGTGGTAGCGGTGAAGGCGGAGGCGCCGCCCACGCCGGTGGCCGTGGCTACGCTGACGGCCGCGCTGGACGTCCCCGTCTTCGGCGGGCTCGGCGGGCTGGGTCTGCTGGACGAGCTGGCCTGCGGCGCGGCGGGCGCGATGACCGGGTTCTCCTTCCCCGAAGGGCTCATCGCCTGCGTCGATGGCTGGCGCGAGGGCGGGTACGAGGCCGCCAGGGACGCGTGGCTGCCCTACCTGCCGCTGGTGAACTTCGAGCAGCAGGCCAGGATCGCGCTGGCCATCCGCAAGGAGTGCCTGCGCCGGCGCGGCCTCTTCCTGGAGTCCTCGGTACGGCCACCGGCCGCGTCCCTGCCCGAGTCACTGCACGAGCAACTCGTGCGGCACCTTGCGGCGGTGCGCTGATGGATCTCGGGCTGAAGGGCAGGACCGCGCTGGTCTGCGCATCCACCGGTGGCCTCGGCGAAGCCACCGCCAGGGCGCTGGCCGCCGAGGGCACCCGCGTCGTGGTGGCGGGGCGCAGAGGCCGGCGGGCCCGCGAGATCGCCGCCGAACTGCCCGACGCGATCGGCATCGAGGCCGACCTGCTGTCCGCTGACGGTGTTGAGCGCCTGGTGGCCGCCGCAGGACAGGTCGACATCCTCGTACTCAACGGCCCAGGCCCACGGCCGGGTCCGGCCGCCGACGCGACCTGCGACGACGTGACGGCGGCTGTCGACGCACTCGTCCGGCCGCACCAGCGGCTGATCTCGCTGACTCTGCCCGGCATGCGGGCCAGGGGGTGGGGTCGCATCCTGGCCATCGGGTCGAGCGGCATCGTCGCCCCGCTGCCGAACCTCGCGATGTCCAACCTGGGCAGGGCAGCGCTCGCCGGGTACCTCAAGACGCTGGCCGCAGAGGTGGCCGCCGACGGTGTCACCGTCAACCTGCTGCTGCCGGGCCGCATCGCCACCGACCGGGTCGCCCAGCTCGACGCGGCCGCCGCCGGGCGCGCGGGCACGTCCGTGGCCGAGGTGGAGGCGGCCTCGCGCGCCACCATTCCCGCGGGAAGGTACGGCAGGCCGGAGGAGTTCGGCCAGGTCGCCGCCTTCCTCTGCGGCGAGCCCGCCTCCTACGTCACGGGCACCGCGCTGCGCTGCGACGGCGGCCTTGTCCGAACCCTCTGATTGGAGCTGTCGTGACGACTGTCCAGAACCTCATCGGCGGCGAACGGGTTGGCGATCCCGAACTCGCCAGGCACAATCCCGCCAACCCCGGTGAGATCGTCGCTGTGACACCCGCCTCCGACGCCTCGGCCGTGCACGCTGCTGTCTCGGCGGCCGAGCAGGCGCAAGGCGCGTGGGCGGCACTGCCCGCGCCGGCGCGGGGCGCGATCCTGCTCGACGCCGCCGACCTGCTGCGTTCCCGCCACTCTCAGGTAGCCGAGGACCTGAGCCGCGAGGAGGGCAAGACCCTCGCCGAGGCGACGGGCGAGGTCCGCCGCGCCATCGACGTGCTGCGCTTCTTCGGCTCGCTGGCCTGGCAGGCCTCGGGCGAGGTGCTGCCGAGCGCGATGCCGGGCACCACGATCTTCACCAGGCGCGAGCCTGTCGGCGTGGCCGCGCTCATCACCCCGTGGAACTTCCCGATCGCGATCCCCGCGTGGAAGATGGCCCCCGCCCTGGTGAGCGGCAACGCGGTGGTCATCAAGCCCGCCGAGCTCACCCCGCTGTCCGTCGCTCACCTGAGCAATGCCCTGGTCGAGGCGGGGCTGCCCGCAGGAGTGCTGAACGTCGTACACGGCACGGGCTCTGTCGCCGGCGACGCGCTCGCCAGGGACCCGCGGGTGGCGGCGCTCTCCTTCACCGGCTCGACCCGCGTGGGCCTCGGCCTGCACACGATCCTCAGCGAGCGCAGGGCCCGGGTGCAGCTGGAGATGGGCGGCAAGAACGCCTACCTCATCCTGGACGACGCCGACCCCTTGGCAGCCGCGAAGGTCGTCGCCGCGAGCGCGTTCAGCCTCACCGGGCAGGCCTGCACGGCGACCTCACGGGTGTACTGCACGCCCGGGATCATGGAGGCCTTCCTCACTGCGCTGGCCAAGGAAGCCGAGGCGTTCACCATGGGGCCGGTGGTGAGCGAGCAGCAGCTGGCCGTGGACGTGTCCGCGATCGACGTGGCCCGCGCCGAGGGCGCCACGGTCCTCACGGGCGGCGACGTCCCTTCGGGGCAGTTCCTCCGGCCGACCGTGCTGACCGGCCTGGCCCACACCTCGTCGGTGGTCCGCGACGAGATCTTCGGACCTGTCGTGGCCGTGCTGGGCGTGGACTCCTACGAAGAAGGGCTGGCCCGGGTCAACGACTCCAGGTACGGCCTGACCGCGGGCATCTGCACCCGCGACCTGACCGCCGCCCACCACTTCGCCGCGCACGCCCAGGTCGGCGTCGTCAAGGTCAACCGCCCGACCACGGGCCTGGACCTGAACGTGCCCTTCGGCGGGGTGAAGGACTCCTCATCCAACACCTTCAGAGAGCAGGGAACGGCCGCGCTCGACTTCTACACCTGGAGCAAGACCGTCTACCTGGGGCACGAGTGAATCTGCACACGCTCCCCAAAGCGGAGCTGCACCTGCACCTGGAAGGCGCGATCCGCCCTTCCACCGCCGCCGAGCTGGCTGACCGGTACGGCCTGCCCGCCCCGCCGGGTGGGCCGTTCAACGGGTTGAGCGAGTTCGTGGTGGCTTATGAGCGTGCCCGCGACCTCATCGGCAGTCTGGACGACCTGCATCGGGTCGCCCGCGAGCTGGTCGAGGACGCCGCCGCCCAGGGCGTCGTCTGGACCGAGGTGCACGTGATACCGCCAACGTACGCGGGCAGGCTCGGTCCCGCCGAGGGTGTGCTGGAGGCGGTGCTCGACGGGCTGAGGTCCGGCTCGTCCGCGGCGAGCGGCGCGGGCGTCATCGTGGGCGTGAACCGTGGCCTGCCCTTGGACCAGGCCGAACGCTCCCTGGCCCTCGCCGTCGCCTATCGCGACCAGGGCGTGGTGGGGTTCGGTCTGGCCGGTGACGAGGCACGCTTCCCTGCCGCGGCCTTCGCCGGCGTGTTCACTCATGCCAGAGATGCCGGCCTGGCCGCCGTTCCGCACGGCGGCGAGGGGGCGGGCGCCGACAGCGTGCGCGCCTGCGTGGAGATGCTCGGCGCGCGCAGGGTGAACCACGGGATCAGGGCTGTCGAGGACCCGGCCCTGGTCGCGGAGCTGGCCGAGCGGCAGGTGTGCCTCGACGTGTGCCCCTCCTCGAACATCGAGTTGCAGGTCAGCCCGTCCTTGGCCGAGCATCCACTACCCGCGCTCATGGACGCCGGCGTGCCGGTGACCGTCAACAGCGACTGCCCGCTGTTCTGCGGCAGCACCCTTGTCGAGGAGTACGACCTGGTCAGGCGCTGGCTCGACCTCGATGTAGCGGCCCTGGCCCACATAGCGGAGACCTCGCTGCGGTTCAGCTCGTGCCCGGTCGACCGGTTGGAGCAAGCCATGGCGGACCTGGCCCGGTGGCGCGGCTAGAGGAACGGGGCGACAGCACCTTCACCTGGATTTGATCGCAGCCGAGGTGCTGCCGCAGCTCGACGGTGGGCGTTGACGACTGCTGGTGTGGGTGCCGATTAATCATCCAGCCGCCAATGGGTCGTCATCAGGACAGACGTGCCTTGGCGGCGTGTCGCAGCACCAGGCTGATCAGAACCGTCACGGCCATCGCGGCCGCCCCGGCCCAGGCGGCGGTGGTGTAGCCGGCCTCGGTGGGGAAGGTGGCGCCGGTGCCGGTGTGGGCGGCGAGCACCAGGCCGCCGAGCGCGCTGCCGATGGAGAAGCCGACGCTGCGCACGACCTGGTTGAAGCTCATCGCGCTGGACGTCTCTTCCGGCGGGGTGGCGGCCAGGATCGCGACCGGCATCGCGGCGGAGAAGACACCGACGCCCAGTCCGAGCAGGCCCATCACGGCGAACGCCAGCCACAACTGGCCGCGGGCGAGCGCGAACACCACCAGCGCCGCCAGGACCACGCCGCCCCCAGCGGCCAGCACCGTCGTGGCCTGAAGCCGTTTGCGCAACCGGGGTACCAGCTTGCCGCCCGCAAAACCCAGCGCCGAGAACGGCACGAGCACCGACCCTGCGATGAAGACGTCCACGCCGAAGCCGTATCCGGCCGACTCGGGCGTCTGCACGTAGCGGGTGACCAGGGCCAGCAACAGGTACATGCCGATGCCGCCGAGGAGCATGGTCACGTTGGCGCCGGCCACCGCGGGGTGCCGCAACAGGGCGAGATCCACTAGCGGGGCGGCACACCGGCGTTCGCGGCGCACCCACATTGCCAGCAGCACGGCCGCGGCGGCCGGCAGGGCGGCGGCGAGCGCCGGGTTCTCGGTCCACAGGGTGGTCTGGCTCATCGCCAGCGACAAAGTGACGAGGCCGGCGCCGAGGAACGCGGCCCCGGGCACATCGACCGCCGCAGACCGGCCCGGTGGCGGCTGCGGCACCGCCCACCAGGCCGCGGCCAGCGCGGCCGCGGCGATCAGCAGGCCGAGCCCGTACGCCGCCCGTAGCCCAGATACGTCCGTCAGGAGTCCGGCCAGCGGGTAGCCGACGCCGATGCCGACGGTGGACGCCACCGACAGCAGCGCGATCGTCGCACCGGAGCGCTGCTCCGGCAGGTGGTCGCGGGCGACGCCCATCATCAGCGCGCCCAGGCCCAGGCTGGCGCCCTGGGCGACCCGCCCGGCCAGCAGCCAGCCGAACGACGGTGGAACCACGGTCAACAGACTGCCGGCCACCACTACGGCGAGCGTGGCGAGGATGACCTGGCGTCTGCGCGGCCCGGTGCCAAGACGCCCGAGGACTGGGGTGGCGATTGCGCCCACCAGCAGCGGGGCGGTGAGCGTCCATTGCGCAGCGGCCAGCGAGACACCGAACTCACCCGCCACCGCGGTGATCAGCGGCGCCCCGAGGCTGCCCACCACCGCGACGACCAGGGCGATGAACATCAGCGTGGGCACCAGCAGGCGGCCTGTGGCCGTTATCTGAGACTCGCTTGCGGTGCCGATCATCGGTTCGCCTCGGTCGTCAGGTGTTCAGCAGGTCGTCAGCTTGGGAGCGCAGGAAGTCCGCCCAGGTGGAAGAGCACAAGTGATCATTTCCCGCCATCCGCGCCTTTTGAGAGTCGCATCGGGCGCACGCCGGAGGCGGCTGGGTAAGCCGCATGACCTGTTCGGATGACATTATCGGCAAATGCACGTCTACACGATCCACGGCCGCCTGTACGCCAGCGCGGCGCAGGAACCCGCCGAGCCGGCGGTCAGCAGCGCGAGCACCGCGACGGAGAGGAACAAGCCACCCAGATGCCCGGCCGCCATGCCGAGCGCCATGACGACGTGCGGCCACCTCCTGGTGGGACGTGGGGAGGGCAGCAGGGCCGGGGCGAGGGCCAGGACGCAGCCGACCGATACCCCCACCGTGTGGAGGAAGGCCTGCATCAGGCGATCTCAACTTCCACCTGCCAGGTACTCCTCGTTCTCCGAACTGGCCCGGCTGGTAGTCGCCGGCGGGTCGCCCAGGCCTCGTCCGTGACACCACCGGCCGCGTCGGCGATGCGGGTGCGCTGCTCCGTGAGCTCCAGGGCGGCGTGCGCGGCGTCCTTGGCGTGCATGTCGGTGCACTCCTTGTCGTTGTCAGTGGTTACACCCTCTGACAGCGCAGCTCGGCAAGCTGTGACAGGAACTCAAGGAGAGGATTGAGGGACGCGCGTCACCGGCTGGGCGTCGATCAGGGCAGGTGGATGGACGCGCCGGGGCCGACCGGCAGACCGGCGAAGTAGAAGATGGCCAGCACGCCGACCCACACCAGACCGAACGCGGGTACGAACGGCAACAGCCGGGACACCAGCGTGCCGAGCTTGAGGTCGGGCTCGTACTTCTGCGATGCGGCCAGGATGAAGTACAGGAAGATGTGCATGGGGGAGACCGCCTGGGTGATCGAGTCGCCGATGCGGTGGGTGGCCTGGATGATCGCCGGGGACAGGCCGAGCAGCATGAGCGCCGGCACCATCACCGTCGACTCCAGCGACCACAGGCCGGAGCCCGAGGTGATCACCAGGTTCAGCACAGTGGACAACAGTACGAGGAAGACCAGCGCGGGAAATCCGACGAGCCCGACGGCCTGCGCGGTGTCCGCCAGCTTCACCGCGAGGAACGTGGCCAGCCCGCTCCACGAGAGCACGCTGAGCGTCTGGGCCACGATGAAGATGAGCGTGATGAACCCGGCCATCTCCTTGATCGCCGTGGTCATCATCTTGGAGACGTCGCGGTCCTCCTTGGCCAGCCCGACTACTCGGCCGTAGGTGTAGCCGAACAGGAAGAACACCAGCGCGATGATCGGCACCAGGTTGCTCAGCAGCGGCGAGGGGACCAGCGAGCCGTCCGGGTCGCGCAGCGGGCTGCCCGGGATCAGCCAGGCCAGCACGATCAGCGCTACGAAGCCGGCCACCACGAGCCCGCTGACCAGCAGCGCGCGCCGTTCCCGCGGCGTCACCTCGACCCTCGCGTCGCCCTGACCGGGACGCCACGCCGGCAGCCTCGGTTCGAGCACCCGGGAGATCAGCAGCCCGCCGACGATCGGCAGGATCACGCCGGCCGCGGCGCCGAAGTAGTAGTTCATCGCGATGTTGGTGGCGTAGCCGCCGGTTCCCGGGAGCAGCGCGGCGGCCTTCTCGGTGATGCCGGCCAAGCTCGCGTCCAGTGTGCCCAGCAGCAGACCGCCGGCGTACCCGGTGGCGGTGCAGGCGTAGGCGCCGATGAGGCCGGCGAGCGGATGGCGGCCGACAGCGCTGAACACCAGGGCCGCCAGCGGCGGGATGACCAGGAACGACGCATCCGACATGACGTGTCCCTGACAGGCGACGAACGCCACCACGTACGGCACCAGGGAGCGGGGCACGCGATAGAACGCCAGGCGTACGGCGGCCTCCAATGCGCCGGTGCCCTGCGCCACGCCCACCCCGAGCACAACGGTCAGCACGGGGCCGAGCGCCGGGAATTCCACGAAGTTGTCCACCGCCGAGTCGAGCAGCTCGACCAGTCCCTCGCCGGAGAGCACGCTCTTGACCGGCGTCGCCTCGGCCGCGCCGGGCAGTTGCACCGTGGCGCCGAGGGCCTGCGCGACCCACGAGGCGAGCGCGATCACGACGAACAGGCCGACGAACATGACGAACGGGCTGGGCAGCCTGTTGCCCAGTCGTTCCACTCCGCCCAGCACCCGGTCAAGGGTCGTTGGTTGCCCGGTCTTCAGCATGAGGGGATCCTTCGCGCCGCCTGGGGTGGCTCTCGTCGGCATGTGATTGGCGAAAGTATGGGCAGCGCAGTCATATCGGGCGATCTATCGCCGGAAACCGTCGTATGGACCGGTATTTGTGCACGTACTGGTCATATCGACAAGCAGCCTTTCACATCGCTGAAACAGCGGCCGCTCATCACCGTCCCCCGGAGCCGAGCGCCCACAGGTCCAGCGGCGTCGTCGAGGACCAGCGGCCGACCGGGTCGAGCACCCTCCCGTACAGCTTGACCTGGCGGAGCACCATCTGCCGGTCCACGATCGTGGCGTGCGGGAACTCGTGGCGCAGCCGGGTGACCAGCTCGTGCAGGTCGGCCACACCGTGCAGGCCCACGGTGAGCAGCAGGTTGTTGGGGCCGGCGATGGCCGCACAGGTACGCGTCTCGGGCCAGCGCAGGAGCTGCTCGCCGGTGCTCTCCAGGTGGTCGTCCGGCATCGCCAGCCACAACACCGCCGAGTCGTGCCAGCCCGCCAGCCGCCTGGCCAGGTCGCAGCGGAAGGTGATGTCGCCCACCGCGACCAGCCGGTTGATCCGGCGCTGCACCGTCCGCGCGGACAACCCGAGCTCGGCTTCAAGCTCGGCGAAACTACGCCGCCCGTCCACGCTCAGCGCGACGAACAGGCGGCGGTCGATCTCGTCCATCGGCCGCGTCGCTGCGGGGGTGCTCTGCTCCGGATGCAGGCGGGCGGCCTGGTGCGCGTTCAGCACCCGCAGCCGCCACCGCATGCTCAGGTCGAACGCCCGGGTCGCGATGTGCGTGCGCACCCGGGTCACCCCGGGTTGCCTGGGCAACTGGTGCAGCAGGTATTCGGACAGAGCGGCCAGATCTGGGGCGATCGCGATCGTCCACAGGTCGTACGAACCCGCGATGTGCTGCACCGTGATCATGTGCGGCTGTTGTGCCAGCTCCGCGGCGACCTCGCCGGCCGCCCCGGCTTCGCAGGTCAGCTCCAGGAACGCCACGCTCATGGTGTGCAGCTGGCGCTGCCCCAGGGCGACCGTGCACCACGCGAGCCGGTCGTCGGTCAGCCGTTTCCAGCGCCGGGCCGCGGTGACCGGGTCCATGCCCAGCACGTCGCCGACCTCGGCCCAGGAAGCCCGGGGATTGATCTGGAGCGCGTCTATCAACTCCAGGTCGTTCTCGCGCAGCATGACGGATTCCACGGTGTTCGAGCTCCAATCATGTCGGATTCGGGCAGTGTAGGCGTAGATTGAGCCGGATCGCGATGATTCCTGTGTGAATGACCTACTCTTGCGCGGCGCCCGCGTGGTGGATCCGGAGACGGGGCTGGACGCCGTCCGCCACGTCGCCATCACGGGCGACAAGATCACATCAGTGTCGGAGGATCCGGTGCCCGCCCGGCGCGAAGTCGACGTGTCCGGCCGTGTGCTCGCGCCGGGCTTCATCGACCTGCACAGTCACGCGCAGACCGTCGGCTCGCTGCGGATGCAGGCCCTGGACGGAGTGACCACAGCCCTGGAACTCGAATCGGGCGCGGCCCCGGTGCGGGTGGCGTACCAGCGCGCGAGTGACGAGGGCCGGCCGATCAACTTCGGCTACTCAGCCTCCTGGGCCATGGCGAGGATGAAGGTGTTCGACGGCGCCGAGCCGGACGGCGGGTGGGAGAGCTTCGCCGCCCTGTGCGGCGGCCCGCGCTGGCGGGACCGGGCCACCCCTGCCCAGATCGACCTGGTGCTGGCTGAGCTGGAGGCCCAGCTGCACGAGGGCGCGCTGGGCATCGGGGTGCTGCTCGGCTACGCCCCGCAGACCGGGCGGAAGGAGTACGTCCAGGTCGCCCGCCTGGCCGAGCGCTACGACGTGCCCACGTACACCCATGCCAGGTTCAAGAACCCCGACGACCCGCACACCGCGCTGGAGGGGATCGCCGAGGTGGTCGCCGCGGCGGCCGGCACCGGCGCGCACATGCACCTGTGCCACATCAACAGCACCTCGCTGCGCGCCATCGACGAGATCGGCGCGGTGGTCTCCGGCGCGCGCCGGCACGGGCTGAGGGTATCCACCGAGGCCTACCCGTACGGCGCGGGCATGACCACCGTCGGCGTGCCGTTCCTGTCCCCAGAGAACCTGCCCGAGCTCGGCATCACGCCGAGCGACCTGGTGATCGCCGCCACCGGCGAGCGGCCGGCAAATGCCGAGCGGCTGCGCGAGATCCAGCGCACCGACCCGGGCGCCATGGTCGCCATCCACTACCTGGACGAGGACGACCCGGCGGACTGGTCGGTGCTGGAACGCGCCCTGCTGCTGCCCGACACCGCGGTCGCCTCCGACGCGATCCCGTTCGCCGGCCCGGACGGCCGGCTGATCACCGACGCCTGGCCGCTGCCTCCCGGAGCGACTGGTCACCCACGCACGAGCGGTACGTTCTCCCGGTTCCTCGCGACGATGGTGCGGGGCCCCGGCCACCTGACCCTGATCGAGGCGGTACGGCGGTGCACGCTCCAGCCCGCCGAGGTGCTGTCCTCGGTGGCGCCGCAGTTCCGGCACAAGGGCCGGGTGCAGGCCGGCGCGGACGCCGACCTCGTGCTGTTCGACCTCGACGCGGTCTCGGACCGGTCGACCTACGCCGAGCCGGGGCGCCCCTCGACCGGCGTCGACCACCTGCTCGTGGGCGGCGAATTCGTGGTGCGCGATGGCGAACTGCTGCAGGACGCGAGGCCCGGCAGGGCCGTGAAGGGAAGGCTGGCATGACCGAGCAGGTGACGCTGGCGGACATCCGCGCCGCCGCCGACCGGATCTCCGACACGGTGGTACGCACCCCGCTGGTGCCGTTCGCCCCGGCGGATCCCGGACGACCACTGTGGATCAAGCCCGAGTCGCTGCAGCCGACGGCGGCCTTCAAACTGCGCGGCGCCTACAACAAGATCAAGCAACTGCTGCCGGAAGCCCGGGAACGCGGGGTGGTCGCGCA
Organism: Nonomuraea sp. NPDC049784; assembly: GCF_040659615.1. Lineage (NCBI taxonomy): Bacteria > Bacillati > Actinomycetota > Actinomycetes > Streptosporangiales > Streptosporangiaceae > Nonomuraea > Nonomuraea sp. NPDC049784. The sequence goes on along the minus strand of NZ_JBFAMX010000128.1, from coordinate 6,354 downwards.
CTCCAGCGGCAACCACGCCCGCTCGGTGGCCTGGCTGGCGCAGCGACTCGGGCTGCGCGCCGTGATCGTGATGCCCGACACCGCGCCGCCGAACAAGATCGACATCGTACGGTCGCTGGGCGCCGAAGTCGTGCTGGTGCCACCGGCTCTCCGGGACACCCACGGGTTCGTGCTCGCCGAGCAGCACGGCTACCTGCCGGTGCCGCCGTTCGACGATGCGGCGGTCGTGGCCGGCCAGGGCACCGTGGGCCTGGAGATCATGGAAGACCTGCCCGACGCCGACGTGGTGCTGGTCCCGGTCAGCGGGGGAGGGCTGGCGGCCGGGGTGGCGACCGCCGTCAAGGCGCTGCGACCGCGGACCCTGGTGATCGGGGTGGAACCGGAGCTGGCCTCGGACGCGGCCCAGAGCCTGCGCGAAGGCCGGCGCGTCGCGTGGGAGCCGGAGCAGACGTACCGGACCGTGGCCGACGGGCTGCGCACCAACGTCCTCGGCGTGGTGCCGTGGGAGCAGATCCGCCGCCACCTCGACGGGATCGTGACCGTCAGCGAGGAGCAGACCCTGGACGCCGTACGGCGCCTGGCCCTGGACGCTCGGCTCGTTGCCGAGCCGAGCGGTGCGGTCACCTTCGCGGCCTATCTCGCCGGGGAGACGGCCGGAAGACATGTGGCCATCCTCAGCGGCGGTTCGGTGAATCCGCAGCTGCTGGCGGACGTACTGACCGAACCCACCCGCCAGGAGGCTCTCCATGGCCACTGATCCCCGCCACCCGTACAGCCCCGCGGTGGTCGCGGCCGGGCTGGTCTTCGTGTCCGGCTCGCTGCCGCTGCGGGAGGACGGCACCGTGGTGGCCGGCGGGCGGGCGGCGCTGGACGCGGCGGTCGACACCATGCGGCGGCGCATGGCCACGGTGGGGGCACGGCTGGAGGACGTGGTGAAGCTGACCTACTTCGTCACGGACATCGCGCTGCGCGATGTGGCCAACCAGCAGTTCCTCGACCTCTGGCCCGAACCCAGGCCGGCCCGCACCGTCGTCGGGGTGTCCGAGCTGCCCTACGGCAGCGTGGTGGAGATCGACGCGGTGGTGAAGGCCCCCTGACCCGCTGGGCTCACCTTCGAAATGCCTGGGCGGCCGGCTCCTGCCTTCCCCGGTGAGATGTAGCAGCCGGGCGCGGGCGTCGGCCGCGTCGGGCAGCCGTTCGACGCGGGCCGTCGCCTGGCGGGCTGGGCCGGGGATCGGCGATGCGTCGCAGGTCAAGAAGTACACGCCGTAGGAGTGTGTCGTGTCACCGAGTGCCGCTGACGCTAATCGGCTCGATGACGAAGATCACTCGGACTTGATCACGGCCCCCGTACCAGGGATATGGCTTGCCCGTGTACTTGTGGGAGAGCTTCTCGATGTGGTCGACCGCGCCCTTCGTGGTGATGTCGATCACCCGGCCGCGCACCTGGACGTAGTGCGAGGGGTTCTCCGGGGAGGAGACTGCGATCGCCACTCGCGGGTCCCGCTCGATGTTCCTGGTCTTCAGGTGGGTCTGCACGCTGTTGATCAGCACGTGCTCTCCGTCGGTGTCCACCCAGGTCTGGGTCACCTGCGGCGAGCCGTCGGTCATCGTGGTGGCGAGGTAGCAGACGCTCGGCCCGCGAAGCAGGTTGAGCAGTTCTTCACTGAGTGTCACGGATCTCTCAGACGTCGTACGCGATCGTGGAACCTCCTTGATACAGCAAGATCGAACCTCGCTCGGAATGGAGGCCCCGGTGGCCTTCTGGGTCCGCGGATCGCCCGCTGCCGCCGAGCGCCACAGGGCTGGTCATAGCACGTGCTCCAGATCGGACAGTCGCGCGGCCAGAGTGGTGACCGCGGCCTCCAGCCACTTCTCGCCCTGGGCCGCTGTGGCGCGGGACGGGTCTTCGACGTAGCCGTTGACGTCGCGCCAGAACGTGGCCGGCTGCACGAGCACGTTCGGGACCTGTGGGATCGCGGGGGCGGTCCGGTCCGGCAGCTCCTGGACCAGGTCGGGTCGGAGGGCCAGCACCGCGCTGGTCTCCAAGACGCCCGCGTGCCCGGGCGTCTCCCCCGCCATGTCCCAGTAGTTCAGGTAGGCGGTGGACAGTCCGTAACGCACCACTGCCGCCGACGCCGCGTCCGTGCATACGCCCCGGTTGCCGCCGTGCCCGTTGACCAGCACCAGCCTGCGCCCGCCGCACTCGGCCACGCTCCTGGCCAGATCCAGCAGCACGGCCAGCAGCGTCTCAGGACGCAGCGACAATGTGCCGCCGAAGGGCAGGTGGTGGTCGGAGGCCCCGGTCATCACCGTCGGCGCGAGCACCGTCCGCGCCGACGTGGCTTGGAGCGCCCGCTCCACCACGGTGGTGACGAGCAGCGCGTCGGTCCACGTGGGCAGGTGCGGCCCGTGCTGCTCGACCGCGCCCACCGGCAGCACCACGAGCGAGTCGGGCAGCATCTCCGTCAAGCGTTCCCTGCCCAGCTCCGTCCACCGGGTGATCACAGCGTCGCCGTCCTTCCTTCGTGCCGACTCGTAGATCGCGTGCACCATTGCCAGAATACGCATCGCCTCTGGAGCGCCCAGTCGATGTCGCGCAGGCTGAGGCCCTGCTCGCGCAGGTGCAGAGCCATCGAGCGGGGCCGTCCATCCGGGCTATCCAGAGCCTCTGAGCGGCCGCGGACCGCTCCGTGTCCTAGTGCCGTCCGTTCGCCCGGGTGAGGCCGTCCATCAACAGGTCGAGCAGCCGTTCGGCCTGCGGCCGCTGGTGGGCAGCCTCAGTCACGAGGGTGGCGCCCGCCAGGGCCATGAGAATGTCGGATGCGGGCACGTCCTCCCGGATCACCCCCTGGGCGATCCCGGCGAGACGGAACTCCTCGACCGCGCCGGTCAGTTGCTCGCGCGTCTGCGAGCTCAGCCCTTCGTCACTCCGCAGGAGGGCCTTGAGCGTGTCGGCCATGCCGTGCTTGGCGGCGAGGTAGTCCAGCACCTCGGACATCCACGCCCGCAGTGCCCGGTCGGCGGGCAGCTCGCCGAGGAGGTCCGCAGTCCGGGCGGCGAGCCGGGCCGTCTCGTATCGGTAGGTGGCGTCGACGAGCTGCTCGCGGGTCGGGAAGCGTCGGTACAGGGTGGCGATCCCGACACCCGCGTCCTTCGCGATCTGTTTCAGGGTCGCGGCGGCACCGTCCCGCGCGAAGGCCAGGGCGGCCGCGGCGAGCAGCTTGTCCTCGTTGGCCCGTGCGTCGGCCCGTATCGGCCTGCCGGACGGATCAGGCATGCGTCTCTTTCCTCTCGGCTTGCTATGTGGAGTCGGCTCCGTTTAGCATGACGGCGGGTAAACGGACCCGGCTCCGATTATCCGGGACGGTAGCAGATGCCTACCGGCCGGTTCCATCACACCGCCTCGATCCCGAAAGGGCGTCCGCCAGGTCATGCAGTACCGCACGCTGGGTAGTACAGGAGTCCAGGTCAGCTCGCTGTGCCTGGGCGCGATGATGTTCGGCAAGTGGGGCAACCCCGATCACGACGAGTCGATCGGCATCATCCGCACGGCGCTCGACGCGGGCGTCAACATCATCGACACGGCCGACCTGTATTCGGGCGGCGAGTCCGAGGTCATCGTCGGAAAGGCGATCGCCGGACGGCGCGACGACGTCGTCCTGGCAACCAAGGTGTCGAGCCCCATGGGCCCCGGGCCCAACGAGCGCGGTGCCTCGCGGCGCTGGATCGTCCGGGCCTGCGAGCAGAGCCTGCGCCGCCTGGGCACCGATCACATCGATCTGTACCAGGTCCACCGGCCCGACCCCGCCACCGACCTCGACGAGACCTTGGGCGCGCTCTCCGACCTCGTCCGCACAGGCAAGATCCGCTACGCCGGGTCCTCGACGTTCACCCCATCGGCCATCGTCCAGGCGCAGTGGACCGCCGAGCGACGGCAACGCGAGCGCTTCGTCTGCGAACAGCCGCCGTACTCACTCCTGGTCCGGGGCGTCGAGGCCGACGTGCTGCCCACCTGCGAGGCGTACCGGATGGGGGTGATCGCCTGGAGCCCCCTGGCCGGGGGCTGGCTGTCCGGCCGCTGGCGCCGCGACGCGGCCGACCCGTCCAGCCACCGCACGCGGACGATGCCCTTCCGCCACACGTCCGCCCACTACGACTTGTCCATCCCGGCCAACCAGGCCAAGCTCGACGCCACCACCGAGCTCTCCGGTATCGCCGACGAGGCGGGCCTGACGCTGATCCAGCTGGCGCTGGCGTTCGTCACCACGCACCCAGCGGTCTCCGCGGCGATCATCGGCCCGCGCACCGCCGAGCACCTGCACGACCAGCTCAGCGCCGCGGACATCGTCCTGGAGCCCGCCGTACTGGACCGCATCGACAGCATCGTGGCGCCCGGAACTGACCTCAACCCCGACGACGCGGGCTACAGCGCCGCCGTCCTGGCCGACCCGAAGCGTCGTCGCCGCGCCGTCGTGCAGTGAACTGGGCCGCGACGCTGCCATTGGGTGGAAGAGAACGCCGACTCCACGCCGATGCCTTTCTGGCCCTGCCCGGAGGGCTCGGAACCCTAGAAGAGATCTTCGAGGTGTGGACCTGGCGGCAGCTCGGCTTTCATCGCAAGCCAGTGGGTTTCCTGAACGCCAACGGCTTCTGGAGCCCCTTGCTCAATGCTCTGAACGCAATCGTGGCCAGCGGGTTCCTGTCCGCTCTCGCCATGGAGGACATCATCGTGGAGCAAGAGTTGCCCGCCGCACTAGAAGCGCTCTCTCGACGGATCGTCGGCGCATGAGGATCCGGCCCGAACATGCTGCCGCCGTCCATCCCCCGCCGTACCAGCCGGCGTCGCCCGGGAAGCCTGTTATCGGGCGGGCTTCGCGGTCGCGGGCCGCGGAGCGCGCAGATGGGCGCGTGCTCGCAGCTCCTCCTCGTCCACGAACGTGAGCATCGGCGCACCTGGCGCGCAGATCATCATCACCACGAAGCGGCACCGTATATCGGTCCGGTTGTTGGCGGCCTGGTAGTGGATGACGTCCCCGCCGGGCTCCCAGAACGCCTCGCCCGTACCGATGACCCGCTCCGACTCGCCCTCCAGCTCAAAGAGCATCTCGCCTTCGGTCACGTAACCGAAGACCGGCCCTGAATGCCGGTGCGGTGGGGCACCCGCCCCGCCTGGCGGTACATCCACCGTCGCGACCTCCACCATCGCACCTTCAGGAAGGAAGGGCGGGACCTGGCAGAGCAATGACGTAACGGGTGACCCAGACAATTGCGTCTCTTCTGTATCTTTGAACATGTCCAAAATGCTAGGCCCGAAATCATCCTGTCCAGTGGACCACTTGACCCGCCAATCCTTGGACCAGTCACGACCGTCCGGACGAACCACCGCTCTTTCGCCGTGTGGAGCCATGGATATCGGAACGACTGAGGCCCAGCGGCGCCCCGACGCTGCCCACCACCGCGACGACCAGGCTGATGAACAGCAGCGCGGGCACCAGCAGGCGGCCCGTGGCTGAGTCCTCCGCGCCGGGCGTGACGTCGGCTGCCGAGTCGAACAGGTACTCGCCGTTGTTCGCCTGGTGTATGCCTGGGGCTTCTTTTCTTATCGCGTGGTCAATCGCATTTCGAGCGGAACACCGGGCCTCGCCGTTTCGGCAGCAGGCGTGATCGTCCCGTTGCCGGATCGCCGCAGCAAATCCGCCAGCTCGGTCCGGGAGGTGATGCCCAGCTTGGGAAAGGCGCGGTAGAGGTGGTAGCCGACGGTCCGCGGGCTGAGGAAGAGCCGGGCGGCGATCTCCCGGTTGGACGACCCCTGCGCGGCGAGGAACACTACGTGCCGCTCCTGCGGCGTCAGCCCGCGCAGTGCTTCCGGCAGCGGCTCCGCCGGGCTCGCCTCTCCCGCCGCGCTCAGCTCGGCCGTGGCGCGCTCCGCCCAGGGGATCACGCCCAACTGCTCGAACGCGGCACGCGCGGCCCGTAGATGCGGGCGAGCTTCGGACCTGCGCCTGATGCGGCGGAGCCACTGCCCGTAGGCGAGCTCGGTCCTCGCCCGCTGGAAGGATGCCGGGGACGGGCCGTGCAGGTCGAGCGCGCCGGTGAAGAGCGGCTCCGCCTCGCCGTCCGGCGCGATCAGCGCACGGCACCGTAGCGCCACCGCGCCCACCCAGCGCTGGCGCGTGTTCCCTGCCCACCGCTCCAGCAGGGCGAGCGGCTCGACGGCGGCGCCGGGCAGGTCGGCCTGGACGGCCGCGTCGACCAGGTCGGCCGCGCAGTGGACCGCGATCACGGGGTGGTGCGCGGGGCCGGCGACCACGCGCTCGAGGTGGTCCACAGCGGCGCCCGCCCGGCCCAGCC
>NZ_JBFAMX010000127.1:0-23182 GCF_040659615.1 Nonomuraea sp. NPDC049784 | reverse complement strand
TCGACCGCGGGCCTGTGTGGGGCTGGAGGTGGGGGTCGCGGTGTTGGGCCGCTCCCCCGGCCGGGATCCTTCGCCTGGGTGGGTCCGCTCCCCCGATTGCCTGCCCGGCTGTGGTTGCTCCCCTGGATGTGGCTGCTTTTGCGGCGTGGGGTTTTCGGGTGCGTGGTGCTGCTGTGCCGGCGCCGGCTCGTGGCGGGCGGGGTGGGGGGTGTGCGCGTCTCTTGCCGGGGTGCGGGCGTCTGTTTTCGGGGTGTGCGCGGGGCGGGGGTGGTCTGCCGGTGTGTCCTGGTGCGGGTTCAATGGCCACCTGCGAGGTTGAGGACTACGACGCCGCCGATGATGAGCAGGATACCGCCGATCTTGAGCGGGGTGAGGGTCTCCCCCATGAAGGCGGCGCCGATGAGGGCGATGGCGGCGGTGCCGGCGCCGGACCAGACGGCGTAGGCGGTGCCCATTTCGAGCTGGAGCTTGAGGGCTTGGGAGAGCAGGACGAAGGAGGTGATGTAGCCGGCGGCGACGACGATGGTCCAGGCGATGTGGGTGAAGCCGTTGCTGAGTTTGAGTGCGGAGGTGGCCAGGACTTCCGAGGCGATGGCGAGGGAGAGCAGGAGCCAGGGCATGGGGGTCCCCCAATAGGACAAAGTGGTACGGCTGTGCCAATTTTATCGTGGGATCCTGCGGAGATGGTGTCCGCGTGTGGTGGAACTGCTTGAAAACCCAGTCGAATGCGTGTTCCATTGGTTGGTGTGGGTTGGGACGCGCTTTCGCTTGTCGAACACGCCGCCGACGAGCGTCCGCTGATCGAGCGGCGTGCGGTGGCGCGCGACGGTTTCTATGAGCTGCAGGCCCGCACGGTGATCGAGCGGGTGCCGCAGACCGCGGGCATCGCCCAGCAGTGGGCCGTCTCCCCCTACCGTGGCTGCGCCCATGCCTGCCGCGGTTGCGGCGCCCGTGTGGGGCATCGGCGGCTGGGCCTGGATGCCGGGCGTGATTTCGACACGCGGATCGTGGTCAAGCCGAACGCGGTGGCCCGGTTGCGGGTGGAGCTGGCGCGCTGGGACGGTCAGGAGCTGGCGGTGGGTCTCAGCGGTGACTGCTATCAGCCGGCGGAGGAGACCTACCGGCTGATGCCGGGGGTGATCGGGGCGCTGGCGGAGGCGGCGGTGCCGTTCACCGTCTACACCAAGAGCGCGCTGGTGGTGCGGGACGCTGAGTTGCTGGCGCGGGCGGGGGCGCGGGTGGCGGTGTCGATCGCGTTCGTGGACGAGCGGATCCGGCGGGCGGTGGAGCCGGGCGCGCCGGGTGCGCAGGCGCGGCTGGAGCTGGTGTCGGCGCTGGTGGAGGCGGGGGTTGAGTGCCGGGTGCTGATGGCTCCGGTGCTGCCGCTGCTCAGTGACGCGACGGATCAGCTGACGGCGACGGTGCGGCGCATCGCGGCGACGGGGGCGGGGGCGGTGGAGCCGGTGGTGCTGCGGCTGCCGCCGGGGACGCGTTCGTGGTATCTGGAGTGGCTGGCGCAGGCGCATCCGCAGCTGGTGGAGCGGTATGAGGAGCTGTATGACCGCTCGGGGTTGCCGTCGGCGGATTATGAGGGGCGCATCACGGGGCAGATCGCGCAGTTGTGCCAGATGTACGGGATGCGGTGCGGTGTGCCTGCGGCCGAGCGGCGCGAGCCGCGTGCGGCGCAGCTCGCGCTGGTGTGAGGCGGTCGATGCCGCCAGGGCGACGGCGGGCTCGTCCGTTCACGAAAGGGCGGGCGGGAGGTCAGGTGGCGTTCGTCCGGAAGGAGGAGCGGTAGGTCTGCGGCGTGACGCCGACGACGCGTTTGAACCGCTCCCGGAACGCGGTGGCCGAGCCGAAACCGGCCTGCGCGGCGATGCGTTCGACGCCGTGGTCGGTGGTCTCCAGCAGGAACTGGGCGCGGCGTACGCGTGCTCGCAGCAGCCACTGCAGCGGTGTGGTGCCGGTCTGCTCGCGGAAGCGGCGGCTGAAGGTCCTTTCGCTCATCCCGCTGTGCATGGCCATCTGCGCCAATGTGACGTCCTGGGCGAGGTTGTCCTCGATCCATGTCAGCGCCGGCTCCAGGAGCGAGCCTCGGGGGACGGGAGGCTGGTTGTGGAGGATGAACTGGGCCTGGCCGCCCTCCCGTTCCAGGGGCATCACCGACAGCCGGGCCGAGTCCGCGGCGACCGCCGAGCCGAAGTCCCGCCGGATGATGTGCAGGCACAGGTCCAGGCCGGCGGCGGCGCCGGCTGAGGTGAGGATCTGGCCGTTGTCGACGTACAGGACGTCCGGCTGCACATCCACCTGCGGGTACATCTGGGCCAGCCGGCGAGCCGCCACCCAGTGCGTGGTCGCGCTCAGTCCGTCCAGCAGCCCGGCCGCGGCGAGGGTGAAGGCTCCCGCGCAGATGGAGGCGATCCGGGTGCCGGCGGTGGCGGCGTCGCGCAGGGCGTCGAGCACCTGCGGGGTGGGCGGGGCGGCTTGCTCGGAGCATCCTGGCACGACGATCGTGTCGGCCTCCCGCAGCGTCTGCAGGCCGTGCGGGGCGATGAGGGTGAAGGTGTCGCTGGCCACCTGCGGTGTGGCGGCGCAGACCAGGACGCGGTAGGGCCGGCGTCCGTCGGCCAGCCGGGCACGCCCGAACGCCTCGATCGGCGTCGCCATGTCGGCCGCCACCACATGGTCCAGGGCCAGGACCGCCACCGTGTGCATGAGGACACGGTAGGCGAGAACTCGCCAGCCGCGAACAGGCAGGTGGAGCGTCTGACGCGGTCGTCTTCGCAGGTGGGGCTGGATGGCGGGAACTCGTTGGAAATTGTCGATTCAGCCCATGGGGAGCCGTGGGGCGGCCGGTCTAGCCTTTGCGCTGCGAGATCCGAGCACGTGAAGAAGGAGCAGCGCTGATGCATGCGCATTCGCCCACGAGCGCCGCGGCGTCGTGTGGTCCAGCCGAGGCCTCTCCCCGCCCTCTGACCGTCCACACCGCACATTCGACCGAGGAAAGTACGCCGTTCACCATGTCTGCCACCGAAGGCATCCGGAACAACCCGATCATCGGCACCCCGTGGGGCGCGGCCGGCGCTGCGATGGAGCGTGCGGCCGCCGGGCAGAGGGCCGGCCCCCCGCCGCGGTGCGCCGCGCCGGACCGGACGCGCCCTCGCTCGCCTCCGTCCGGCTCCTGCACCGCATCTGCCGCGTCTACTCCGTCATCGGCCTGGCCGTGCCGGTCTTCGGCCTCGCCACCGCCGGCAGTCTCCACGTCCTGGGCGAGGCGTGGCTGATCGCCTCGATCGTGCTCACCGCCGCGGCGGCCGGCGTCCTGGCGTTGCTGGTCCTGCCGGGGCAGGAGCGCCTTGTCGCCGCGCTCGAGGGGGCCTCGGCGCTGCGGGGTTCCACGGCGCGCCTGGGCCTGCTGACCGGCGTCTTCAACCTGCTGTGGGCCGTCGTGACGGTCCTGATGATCGTCCGGCCCGGCTCCACCACGGGAGTGTGAGTGTGAGCCGTGCCGGAAGGCCCTTGCGCATCGCCGCCGCGGCCGAGTTCGCCTCGCTCATCGTCCTGCTGGGCAACCTCGCCACCGTGCACCTGCCCGCTGTCTCCTCGCTGGCCGGGCCGATCCATGGGTGCGCGTACCTGTTCACCGTCGTGGCCGCCGCCCGCGATCCGCGGCGCACCCTCGTGGCCGCCGCCCTGGCCTGGCTGCCGGGGATCGGCGGGCTGCTGGCCCTGCGGCGCCTGGACAAGGCGGCGGCCACGAGCAGACCCCTGCCAACTGAAACCTAGAACGGATTGCCACACCCCATGTTCATCATCATGCCGATCGTCATCGGGCTGATCGGCGTCTGCCTCATATCCCTGGTCCCCGAGCCGCATCGACGCCAGGTCAACGCCGTGCTGGTCGGCGGTGCGGGCGCCGCCTACCTCAGCGGAGGCGGACTCGGGTACTGGGAGCTCGTCCTGCCGGTCGTCATGACCTATGTCGCCTACCGAGGGCTCAAGAGCTGGACGTGGATCGGCATCGGCTGGCTGCTCCACACCGCCTGGGACGTCGTGCACCACCTCAAGGGGAGCCCCATTCTCCCGTTCGACGCGCTTTCCTCCTTCGGCTGCGCCATCTGCGACCCGGTTGTGGCGCTGTGGTGCTTCGCGGGCGGGCCGTCGATCTTCGGCTGGGTACGTGCCCGCCTGCTCGGCAGGCCCGCCACGCCGATCGGCCCCGCCGGCGAGTGACGTAGCCCGGCTTGGCGCCACCGCCGCTGACGCGGCCGGCAGCTGCCGGATCCCTCCCGGAGCAAGCGCCGCAGCAACGGCGGGGTGCGGTCAGCTCGACGGGGACACCAGGCCCGCGTCGTAGGCCATGATGACCAGCTGTATCCGGTCACGGGCGTCGAGCTTGGTGAGCAGGCTGGCCACGTGCGCCTTGGCGGTGCCGGGGCTGATGTGCAGCTGGGCCGCGATCTCGGCGTTGGACAGGCCGCGCCCGACCAGGGTGAGCACCTCGCGTTCGCGTCCGGTGACGCCCAGGAGCTCGCGCGGGCGGGGAGGGAGGGTGGGAAGGCGGGCGAAGTCCTCGATGAGGCGGCGGGTGACGCTGGGCGCGATCAGGGCGTCTCCGGCGGCGACGACGTGGACGGCGGACAGGATGTCCTCCAGCGCCATGTCCTTGACCAGGAATCCGCTCGCCCCGGCGCGCAGGGAGGCGTAGACGTTGTCGTCGTCGTCGAACGTGGTCAACATGATCACGCGGGTGGCCGGGGACTCGGCGATGATGGTCTGGGTGGCCTCGATGCCGTCCATGCCGGGCATGCGGATGTCCATCACCACCACGTCGGGACGCAGCCGCCTGGTGAGCTGGACGGCCTGGGCTCCGGTCCCGGCTTCTGCGGCGACCTCGATGGCGGGGGCGGTGTCGATGACCATGCGCAGGCCGGCGCGGATCAGCGGCTGGTCGTCGGCCAGCACGACGCGGATCGTCACGGCGCCCCCACCTGGTTGGCCGCGCGGCCGGCAGGAGTGAGCGGCAGGCGGGCGGTGACGCGGAAGCCGCCGCCGGGCTGGGGGCCGGCGCTGAAGTCGCCGCCCAGGAGGGCGACCCGTTCGCGCATGCCGGCGATCCCGTGCCCGCTGCCGTGGCCGGCGGCGCCGCGTCCGTCGTCGATGACGTCGAGGCGCAGTTCCTCGCTCTGCCTGCTCGGCCTGGGCACGCTGGCCATCGTCGCGCTCGCCGCTCAGAGCAGCCTGGACGCCTACAACAGCTGGCCGGGCTTCACCGCCATGGAGAGAGCCAGGTTCAACCCCCTCAACGAGGCGTTCAGCGCCTTGGCCGCCTGCATGCTCATGATCGGCGCGGGCAGCCTGGGCGCCCTGACCATCGTCGGCGAGTACGCCACCGGCCTGATCCGCACCACCCTCATCGCCGTCCCGGCCCGCCACCGCGTCGTGGCCGCCAAACTCACCGTCACAGCCGCCGTCACGCTCGCCACCCGGCACGCTCATCTCCGCGGGCACGTTCGGCGTCAGCCAGGCCATCCTGTCCGGCCGTGGAGTCGCCGTCTGGCTCGGCGACCCCGGTGTGCTGCGCGTGCTGGCCGCCAACGCGCTGCTCGCCCCGGTGTCGGCACTGGCCGGCATGGGCATCGGCGCGCTCGTGCGGCACACTGCCGGCGCGGTCGTCACCGTCTGCGCCGCGCTGGTCATCGTGCCCACCTTCTTCCAGCCCACCGTCCACCAGTGGCTCAACGACCTGTACGCGCTGGTCCCCTTCTACCTCTGGCGCACCTGCCTGGGCCTGCCGCAGCTCCTCGACGACCCCGCCCTGCCCACGGTGGCCGGCTCGTGGGCCGCCTTCGCGCTGTGGCCGCTGGCCGCCGCCGTCTTGACCCTGATCGTCGTACGTCGCCGCGACGTATGACCCGCCCCAACGAGGAGATGCCTTGACGACCAACCCCATCCGGCTGCGCCTGCCGGCCGTCGCGCTGACGGCCTGTCTCAGCCTGACCGCCGTGGCCTGCCCCACGACCGCCGCGGCGGCCTCTGGGCAGGCTGCCCGCACTCCCAGCGCGGCCGCAGCGGTCCGGCTGGAACTGCCTCGCCCGTCCGGCCCGGACCCGGTCGGCCGCGACATCCTGTACCTGGTCGACAGCGGGCGCGGTATTCCTCGTCGGTGACCTGCTCACCCCACTCGGTTTCGGGTGTGCCGGCCTCGCCGGTGCCTTCCCACATGGCCAGGTGGGCCATGAAGTGGTCGGGTGCGGCGCCGTGCCAGTGCCATTCGCCGGGCGGGGTGTGGACGGTGTCTCCGGGCCGCATCACGACGATCTGGCCGCCGCGGGACTGCACCAGGCCGATGCCTTCGGTGACGTGCAGGGTCTGTCCGGTGGCGTGGCGGTGCCAGGCGGTACGCGAGCAGGGTGCGAAGCGCACGATGTTGACCCGCATCCGCGACGGCTCGGTGCCGGCGTAGATGACGTCGAACCAGACGTCACCGGTGAACCATTCGGCCGGGCCCTTGCTGGTGGGGCGTTTTTCCAGGACGTTCATGCGTGGTTTCCTCCATTGCCAGGTGCGTGCTCGGTATGCCGTGGCGCCGGCCAAGGGTCAGTCCGTGAGGCGGATGTTGCCGAGCCGGCTGACGACGGCGGGGTCTCGGTGGTCGAAGAACTGTGAGGCGCCGGTGTCCAGGGCGGCGATGCGGCCCATCTGATCGTCGGTGAGCTCGAAGCCGAAGACGTCGAAGTTCTCGGCCATCCGGGCGGCCCGGACCGACTTCGGGATCACGACGACGTCGCGCTGGACGAGCCAGCGCAGCACCACTTGCGCGACGGATTTGCCGTGCGCTTCGGCGATGTCGCTCAGGACGGGATGCGTGAAGAGGTTGCCCCGGCCCTCGGCGAACGGTCCCCACGACTCGATCTGGACCCCGCGCTCGTGCATGAGTTGCTGGTCGGCCGTGCGCTGGAAGAACGGGTGGGTCTCGATCTGGTTGACCGCGGGCGTGATCTCGTTGTGGTCGATGAGGTCGATGAGCCGGTCGGGGTAGAAGTTGGACACCCCGATGGCTTTGACGCGGCCCTCGCGGTTGAGCTCCTGCATGGCGCGCCAGGAGCCGTAGACGTCGCCGAAGGGCTGGTGGATCAGGTACAGGTCGAGGTAGTCCAGGCCGAGTTTGGACAGCGAGGTGTCGAAGGCGCGCTTGGTGCTCTCCTGGCCGGTGTCGGAGATCCACAGCTTGGTGGTGACGAACAGCTCCTGGCGCGGGATGCCGCTGCTTTTGATCGCGCGGCCGACGGCTTCCTCGTTGCGGTAGGCGGCCGCGGTGTCGAGCAGCCGGTAGCCGGCCTCGAGGGCCTCGGTGACCGCCTGCTCGGTCTGCTCGGGCGGGATCTGGTAGACGCCGAAGCCGAGGATCGGCATTCCGACGCCGTTGTTCAGGGTGACCGTCCGCATGGGACGTCCTTTCTCTACGGGTGCAGAAGGGATGGCCTGTCAGCGTTCGATCATCCGCATCTGCTCCTCGTTGTGGTGCCCACCGGCGGCCGGAGGCAGGCTGTCGAGCTTCGCGAGCTGCCCGGCGGTCAGTTCGACGTCGTCGGCGGCGACGTTCTCCTCCAGACGCGAGACCCGCTTGGTGCCCGGGATGGGGGCGATGTCGTCGCCCTTGCTGAGCAGCCAGGCGATGGCGACCTGCGCGGGCGTGGCGCCGACCTCGGCGGCGATCGCCCGCACCTCGTCGGCGAGCGCCAGGTTGCGCTGGAAGTTCTCGCCGGTGAAGCGGGGGTTGGTCGCCCGGAAGTCGTCGGGGCCGAAGTCGCTCTCCGACCGGATCTTCCCGGTCAGGAACCCCTTGCCGAGCGGGGAGTAGGCGACGAAGCCGATCCCCAGCTCGCGCAGCAGCGGCAGCACCTGGTCTTCCTGGTCGCGGGTCCACAGCGAGTATTCCGACTGCAGCGCGGTGATCGGGTGGACCGCGTGCGCGCGGCGGATGGTGTCCAGCCATGCCTCGGACAGGCCGATGTGGCGGACCTTGCCCTGCTGCACGAGTTCGGCCACCGCGCCGATGGTGTCCTCGATCGGCACCTTCGGGTCGACCCGGTGCTGGTAGTACAGGTCGATGTGGTCGGTGCCCAGCCGCTTGAGCGAGCCTTCGACCGCGGCGCGGATGTTGGCCGGGCTGCTGTCGAGGTTCCAGGGGCCGTCGCCGACGTGGGAGATCAGGCCGAACTTGGTGGCGATCACGACCTGGTCGCGGCGGCCCTTGAGTGCGTTGCCGAGGAGTTCCTCGTTGACGTACGGGCCGTAGATCTCCGCGGTGTCGAGGAACGTGACGCCCAGGTCGAGCGCCCGGTGGATCGTGCGGATGGATTCGGCGTCGTCGCTGCCGGCGCCGGTGAAGCCGTGGGACATGCCCATGCAGCCCAGCCCGATGCGGGAGACGTCCAGATCGCCCAGCCTGATGCGCTTCATGATCACCTTTCCGGAACGAGTTTGATCGTCGCGGCTCGCGACTCGGGGTTGACGACGCCGCCGATGATGCCGGCGCCGTAGCGGCGGTACTTGGTGCGGTAGACCTCGTCGATCCGGTCGTGGACGGCGGAGTCGGCGGGATCGACGTCGGTGAAGGCGACGTCCGCCTCGACGCCGCCGGCCGAGATGCGGCCCTGGTGGCGGGTTCGGGTGCCGCGGTACCAGGCGCCGGAGCGGCCGTTCATGCAGCGGACGTACAGATCGTCGCCGGGCGGCGCAGTGTGCCGTCGTCGCGGCGGGAGGCGAGGTCCAGTTCTTCGGCGTCGCCGATAGCGGTGAGTTCATCGCTGGTCCAGGCGGCCATCGTTCTCCTTCGCGTCAGGGCTGGATGAGGACCTTCAGCGCGGTCCGGTCGTTCATCGCGCGGTAGCCGTCGGGCACCTGCTCCAGGCCGATCGTCCGGTCGAACACCCGGCCCGGCTCCGCCCGGCCCTCCAGCACGTCGGGCAGCAGTTCCTCGATGTAGGCGCGCGCGGGAGCGGGGCCGCCGGTCAGCGTGATGTTGGGGCCGAACAGGCTGGCGAACCCGATCGGCGCGTCCTCGTACTGCGGCACGCCGACGCGGCTGATCACTCCGCCGGGGCGGACGACGCCGACTGCGGTCTCGTAGGCGTTCATGTAGCCGACGGCCTCCAAGACCGCGTGGACGCCCTGGCCGCCGGTCAGCTCCCGCACCCGCTCGACGCCTTCGGCGCCGCGCTCGGGCACGACGTCGGTGGCGCCGAAGTCGATGCCGAGCTTGGTGCGCTCGTCGTGGCGGCCCATCAGGATGATCCGCTCGGCTCCGAGGCGCTTGGCCGACAGCACCGCCATCAGCCCGACCGCGCCGTCGCCGATGACCGCCACCGTGGTGCGCGCATTGACGTGGGCCTGCTTGGCGGCGTGGTAGCCGGTGCCGTACACGTCGGACAGCGTCAGCAGCGACGGCAGCAGCTCCGAGTCCTCGCCGACGGGCAGCTTGACCAGCGTGCCCTGCGCCTGCGGGACGCGGATCGCCTCGGCCTGGCCGCCGCCCACCCCGTCGCGGCCCCAGAATCGACCGTTGAGGCACGAGGTGTGCAGGCCCTCGCGGCAGAAGAGGCAGGTGTTGTCGGAGTAGGCGAACGGCGCCACCACCACATCGCCGCGCTTGAGCCCGGACACCTCCGAGCCGAGGTCCTCGATCACGCCGAGGAATTCGTGCCCCATCGGGGTTCCCTGCTCGGAGACAGGCAGGGAGTGGTACGGGTGCAGGTCGCTGCCGCAGATGCACGAACGCACGATGCGCACGACCGCGTCGGTGGGCTGCTGGATCGCCGGGTCGGGCGCGTTCTCCACGCGCACGTCACCGGCACCGTACATGAAAGTAGCTCGCATCAGAGTTTTCCGTGTTTCGTATTCGTCGTCGGACCTACCCGCGGCCGTTCGACCGGCAGGCCGGGTCAGGGTCGGTTACAGGTAAAGCCGCGCGGGCGTCGCCGCAGGATTCGCAGCTGTCGTCCGCCACAGGAACGGCGCCACCACCTCACCCGGCCTCGGGGTGTGCGCACCGGCACCGTCGATCAACGTTGCCCTCATGCGCCTTCTCCTCCCGAATGCCGGGGTTCTCCCTGCTCAACCTCCATCAAACGCGCATGCTCGAGCATGCGGCAGGGCCTGCTGTTACAGGTAATGGCAGAACCCCCCAGAGGAGTTTTCGGACCCGCTGCGCAGTCCGCGCACCGGGCCGCAGGGGTATGGGCGCGGGTCAGCTCTGGTCCGGGGCCGGCTGCTGTGCCTCGGCGAGGTCCTGGGTGGCTGCCCAGCTGGCGAGCATCTTGAGTCCGTCGGCGGTGGGGCTGCCCGGGGTGGCGGTGTAGACGTTGAGAGTCAGGCCGGGCTCAGAGGGCAGCTCCATCGATTCGAAGTTCAGGTCGAGCTCGCCGACCACCGGGTGACGCAGCCGCTTTTGACCGCTGCGGTGGAACTGCACGTCGTGGGAGGCCCAGCGCTGCCGGAAGACCTCACTCTGCGTCGAGAGTTCACCGACCAGCTCGATCAGCCCCCGGTCGTGCGGATTGCGGCCCGCCTCCAGCCGGAGCATGGCGGCCGCGTCGTTGGCGATCCGGTCCCAGTCGACGAAGAACTCACGCGCCGCCGGGTCGAGATAGACGAACCGGGTGGTGTTCGCCGGGCGGCGCGGGTCGGCCAGGACGGGGGCGTACAGGGCGCGGGCCAGGCGGTTCATGGCGACGATGTCGTGACGGCCGTTGCGCACCCAGGCCGGGGCATCGGTGATGGCATCCAGCACCTGCTGGATCACCGGCCGCACACTGGTCGGCGGCGTGCGGCGACGGCGCGGGCCCGGGCCGGCAGTCCGGGCCAGGGAGAACAGGTGCTCCCGCTCGGCCTCGTCCAATTGCAGCGCGCGAGCCAGGGCGTCCAGCACGCTGTCGGAGGCGCCGGACAGGTTCCCCCGCTCCATGCGGACGTAATAGTCGATGGAGACGCCGGCGAGCATCGCGACCTCCTCCCGCCGCAGCCCCTTGACGCGACGGTTGCCGCCGTAGGCGGGCAGCCCCGCCTGCTCCGGAGTGATGCGCGCCCGCCGCGAGCTGAGAAACTCCCGCACCTCGGCGCGCTGGTCGATCTGGCCCATAACTCCAGCGTAAGCACGGTGGCGGGAGTGTAGGAGGTAACGCCAGTACCCCGAAGGAGGGTCACTCCCCCGGCCGCAGGGAGGCGCATCCGACCCGCAAAGATCTTCGGTGCCGCCTCGCTCCTGATCGGGCTCTGGCCCACCGGCTGGTGGATGGTGGCCGCCCGAGCTCTGCAGGGCATCGGCGCCGCCATGATCGTGGCCAGCCGACGCGTCCTGGCCGAGACCGAATCGACGCGAGTTCCTTCGCACGACCGCCTCAGCCGCACTGGCAGCACCTGGTTGCCGGGCTGCAGCTCCGAGACGCCGAAGGGCGCCGGCGGCACGGACCCGGCCGCGGCGACGCTACCCGCCATACCGGCCGTGACCCGGCCTCGTGTCCTGCCGGCCTGCTTCTCGCGGGCCGGCGAGAACTACCACTACGGTGGCCGCACTTACCTGGAAGCCGGCAACACCGAGGTGCCGACCGGAATGATCAGCGGGCGTAGTGCTTCCCACCGGCCGTAGCGCCCGGTTCCACCTGGGACGTCGAGCTCGTCGAACGGGTCGGCGACGCCCTCGGCCTCACGGCCGAGGGCGTCGCGTACAACGTCGCCGTGCTCCTCGGCGGTGACTCACCCCGGATCCGGCAGGTTCATCGACGCGAGCCTGGCCGGGGCAATCACGGTCGCGATGGCGACGATCCGGCCGTCGGCGACGGTGAACGCCATGACCGAGAGCGGAGTTCCATCCTCGCGCCAGGAGACGAACCCGGGAAGGCCGTTGACGAGCACCGCTCGCCCTCTCGCGGCTGCGCCGGTGGCGACTCGAGCGGATGCGCCTTCGGCGACCTTGGTGGCGCCGAGGATGACGACCACACCGGTGGGGGTGTCGACGGTCAGCCTCACCTCGGGGTCGAGCACGCGCAGCAGCCCCTCGAAGTCGCCGCGGCGAGCCGCCGCCAGGAAGGCCTGGACCACCTCTCGCTGCTCCCGTCCGGTGGCCGGCGGCCGCTCGGTCGTCTGCACCTTCCTGCGGGCGCGGCTGGCGAGCATCTTGGCGGCGTCGGCAGACTTGCCGAGGATCTGGCCGATCTCGTCGAACGGCACCGCGAACAGGTCGTGCAGCACGAACGCCAGCCGCTCGCTCGGTCCGAGCGACTCCAGGACGACCAGGAGCGCGAGCCCGACCGAGTCGGCGAGCGCCACGTCGTCCTCTGGCGCAGGGCCGTCGTCGGCTGTCACGACGAGTTCGGGCAGCCGGTCGTCGTAGGACGCCTCAGGGTGGGCCTGGCGCGATCGCAGGACGTCGAGGCTGATCCGGCCGACCACCGTGGTCAGCCAGCCGGCGAGGTTGTGGATGGTCGCCGTGTCCTGGCGGGAGAGCCGCAGCCAGGCCTCCTGGACGACGTCCTCGGCGTCGGCGTGCGATCCGAGCATGCGGTAGGCGACCGCGCGCAGCCGGTCGCGCTGGGCCTGGAACGCCTCGCCCACCGGGTCCGCCGGGCTGGTGTTGGACATGTTGTTACCTTCCTCGGATCTGCTCCGTCATGGGGATGACGAGCCCGGATGGGCCCAGGTAACCGATGAAGGAGCAAGACCGATGGAAGCACGCTTGAAGAGCCGGGCGAACGCCGACGTGATGACGGCGATCCAGCACCTCTACAAGGCGATTCACGCCGGTGGCGTCGACCCGCTCGTGCTCGAGCTGGTCCACCTGCGGGCCAGCCAGATCAACGGCTGCAGCCCGTGCGTCTTTGCCGGGGTCGCGTCGGCCAAGAAGCACGGAGAGACCGACGAGCGGCTGCACAACGTGGTCACCTGGCGCGAGACGCCCTTCTTCACCGAGGCGGAGAGGGCAGCGCTCGCGCTGACCGAGGCCGCCACCCGGATCCAGGATGGCGCGCCAGGTGTGACCGATGAGATCTGGGACGCCGCCGCGGCCCACTTCGACGAGAAGCAGCTGTCCGCGATCAACCTGGAGATCGCGCTGACCAACTTCTACAACCGGATCAACCGGACGATCCGGGAGCAGGCCGGCAAGACCTGGTGAGCTGGGCGGGGGGTCATCCATCCGGAGGCCGCGCCTGCCGAAGCAAGGGGTTCGGCCACCACGCGATGCGCGTGGTGGCCGTCCGGGTCGTGTCAGTACACTTCGATCTTGTTGGCGTTGATGTCGTCGAGCACCCCGATGATGTCGCTGTAGCGCGCCGAGGTGCTGGAGTCGATCGGCAGCGCCATCGTGTCCTGGGCGTAGATCACCGCGTCGCGCACGGTGCTCAGGCCCAGCAGCCGGGTCGTCTTCGAGTCGATCGCCGTGCCGGCGTTGACGCGCCTGGTCGCCAGATTGAAGTACGTGCCCAGGGCGTGCTCGCGGAGAACGGTCTTGGGCCCGTTGGTGTCACTGAAGGCGGAGTTGATCTCGGCTGCGGACAGGGCGCCGCCCTGGTCGGTGTCGTAGCGCTGGTCGGTGGCCTGGATGCGGGCCAGGAACTCGGCCGTCCACTGCCCTGAATGGTTCTTCCAGTAGCCCTTGGACAGCGGATCCCTGGTGGGCGGCACGACCGTGACCGTGGTTGCGGCCGAGTCCGTGACCGGGGCGAAGGTGCACGCCCCGCCGGCGTTCTTGTAGCTCACGGACACGTCGCTCGTGTACGCCGTGCCCGCCGTCGCCAGCAGCGTCGGCCGCGCGGTGAAGACGATGCTCCGCTCGCCGGACTTGGCGGGCAGGCCGCCCACGTTCCAGACCAGTGTCCTGGTGCCGTCGGCGTTGAGCGTCACCGAGTCCGGCTTCGGCCCTGCGCCCAGGTCGAGCGCCTTGCTGTAGTAGACGCCGGCCGGCAGCGTGCCGGTGATGACGGTGTTGGAAGCGCCGCCGCCGCCGGTGTTGGCGTAGGTGATGGTGTACGTGATCGCCTCACCGGCGTTGACCGTGGCCGTCGCCGTTTCGTCCACCGTCAGCACCGGGGCGCGCACCGTGGTCGTGGCCCGCGCGGTGTTGTCGTCGGTGTACGGGTCGGGCACGCCGTCTGTGTCGTTACCGGTCACCGTGACGCTGTTGGTGAGCACGGTGCCGTCGGTCGTGTCGCACGGCACCTGGTAGGTGAACTTCGGTGTGATGGTGTGCACGTCGCCCTTGTTCAGATCGGGCAGCGAGCGCTGCTGGGTGGTGCCGTCGGGCAGGGTGTCGGTGAGCGAGATGGCGGTGGCCTTGCCCGGGCCGAGGTCGGTGACGCCGACGGTGTAGCTCACGGTGTCTCCGCCGTCGGCTTCGGCCTGGTCGGCCGACTTGGCGACTTTCAGGTCGGCCTTCTGCGACATGGCCAGGACCATTTCTTCCGTCAGCTCATCGGGCATGCTTCGCGGCGCCCCGTCGGAGAAGCCGTCGGCGTTGAGCCTGGGGTTGTACTGCAGGTGGGCCCAGTCGTCGTAGCCGTGCAGCGTCTGAGTGGCGTCGGGGATGTTGCATCCCTTGCCGGGCTTGCCGATGGACTTGATGTAGTTGATGTCGGCGGGGATGCCGACCTGGGTGTTGCCCTTTTCGCCGTTCCAGTCGAGTGGGCCGTTGTTGGCGGGCTCGACCTGGGGTTTGCCCTTGATCCCGTACACGGTGTAGCGGTCGGGGTGCGGCGTTCCGAGCACCCCGACGTTCTCGTCGAGACTGGCTTCCTTGAGCCGGGTATCGGGAGTGGTGCCGAGCGCGGTGCCTCTGGCCGTGCTGCTGTAATCCATGGGCCGGGTGAAATTGAGGTCGGGGAACTGGAGGGTGTAGTTCATCACGCTCAGGTAATTGGGCTTGCAGTTGACCGCGTCGTCGCCGCCGTGGCCCAGGCTGAGCGTGTGCCCGAGCTCGTGCATGAAGGTCGAGGCCTCGGCGTTCCTCTTTCCGCCGACGTCATTGATCGCCGTGACGCCCCACGTGCCGAGCGTCACGATGAAGTCATTGCCGCCCTGGGGCCCGACTCCGCCGGCGGCGGCATACCACTCGGACGTGCCTGAGGAATCGGGGTTTTCGTCGAAGCTCTCGGCGAAGATCATGTAGCGGTACACGTCACGCTTGGCCTTCAGGAGGTTCGCGCAGTTGCTGTCTTTGCGGTCGTCGAGCGTGCCGAAGTGTCCCGTGCAGGCGCCCGGCGGTTCGCCGTTCTTGAGCTCGTTGAAGTCCACGAGTATCGGGTCGGACTTCTCGAACACGATATTGGCCGTCTTCGGTAATTCTTCGTCCTTCAGCACGTGGAGATTGACGCCCAGGTATTTGGTCGCCGCCGGATTGACCGGGTCAGGGTGATAGGGGTCGACCGGCGCGTTGGCGAACACGTCCACGACGTCGCCGAGTCCCAGCCAGTCGGGCTCGTTGTCCTTCATGTAGTCCGCTTCGACGAACAGGTCCTTGCGGTAAGGCAGCGCGTTGTAAGGCGGGTCGCCCAGGGCCAGGTCGATCGTGTTGTCGTTGTTGACGTCATAACCCACGCCTGGGGTCTCCCAGGCGTTCATGATGCCGTCGTTGTCGCTGTCGCCGCCCGCGCCCTTGGCCAGCGCGATACAGGCGGGGGTGGTGATGGTGAAGAAGCCGCGGGCCGAGTCCGTGCCGACGGTCTCGCTCTCCCCCGACAGGGTCAGGGCGCCCGCCCCCTGCTCGGCGGTCAGGCCGCCGCCGGTGAACACGCACGTGTTCAGGTCGAATTTGAGATCCAGATAATCCCCGTTCTTGGCCCAGTGAATGGGGTTGTCCTCGCTCAGGTCGTCCTGGTCCCACAATTCCAGGTGGATGTCGACGGGGTTCTGGCTGGTGTCGACGGTGGCCTTGTGGACCCAGTTGGTCCTGAAGTCGGGTCCGTGGGCGCAGCAGTAATCGTCTTTGCCGTCGTACAGATCCTCTTGACCGATCTTGAACTTGGGGTAGTAGTCGTTACCGCAGGACTCGCCCGCACCCTCGTCGCACGACAGCTCGACCACCCGGTACAGGCTGACGGTGACCTCCACGGTCGCGGCCTGGGCCGGGCTCGGCCCGAGATACGCCACCCAGGCCAGCACCAGGAACGACGCGGCTAACGCACGAATGGTTCTCATTCCGTGGTCCCCTCCAGAATTCGAATTCAGCTCAGTATGGGGAGGCGTGGAAAAGGGCGCATGAGTAACCGGTACTCAGCCGCGCGTCTATATGATCGTGAACGTGCTTGGAAGCCGCGGGACCTCAACTCCAAGTCCGTATGACTCGTTCATCTCCTACAGCCGCGCCGCCGACGGCCTGCTCGGCCCCGCCCTCCGCGATGGGCTGCACCAGTTCGCCCGCCCCTGGTACAAGCTGCGGGCGTTGCGGGTCTTCTGCGATGCGCGGAGCCTGTCGGCGTCACCGGGGTTGTGGACGACGATCGAGGCCGCGCTCGACGCGTCGCGCTGCTTCGTCCTGCTGGCTTCACCCGAATCGGCGCGTTCGGTCTGGGTACGGCGGGAGGTCGAGCACTGGCGCTCGCTCGAACCAGGACGGCCCATCTTCATCGTGGTCACCGACGGCGAGATTGTCTGGGACCACGCGGCCGGGCACTTCGACGAGACCCTGACGACGGCGCTGCCCGAGTCGCTGCTCAGGTGGTTCACCGAGGCGCCCCTGTGGGCGGACCTGCGCTCGATCCGCAGTCAGAGCGACCTGTCGCTCAACAACCCCGCCTTCCTTGACGCCGTCGCGACGCTCGCCGCCACCCTGCACGACCGGGCCAAGGACGAACTCGTCGGCGAGGACGTCCGCCAGCACCGGCTGGCCCGCCGGTTCCGGCGATTCTCGTGGACCGGGCTGTCCGTCCTCACCACGGCGGCGGTCATCGCGGCCGCCGCCGCCGTCAACGCGGCCAACATCGCCGACATCGAACGCATCAGAGCCGACGCCCAGCGCAGGCAGGCGTTGTCGTACCTGCTGAGTGATCGCGGCATTCAGGTCGGTGACAGCGACCCGATCGTCTCCGGCCTGCTGTCCGCCACGGCCTGGCACTTCGACCACACCCCCGAGGCCCGCTACGGCATGCTCGCCGCCCTGGCCTCCCCCGTGCGCGCCATACTGAACAGTCACACCTTCCACGGCGGCGCGGTGGCGTTCAGCCCGGACGGTCTGACGCTGGCCACCGGCGGCACGGACGGCACCACCCGCTTATGGGATCCGGCGACCGGCCAGCCCATCGGCGATCCGATCAAGGACGGCGGCACAGCCCTGTCGTTCAGCCCGGACGGCGAAACCCTGGCCGTCGCCGGCACCGACGGGACGATCAGGCTGTGGGACCCGTCGAACAGGAAAACCATCGGAAACCCGCTCGTAGGTCATCGGTCCACCGTCTGGGCCCTGGCCTTCAGCCCGGACGGAAAGACCCTGGCCAGCGCGGGCCAGGACGCCACCGCCCGGCTGTGGGATCCCGCCACCGGGCAGGCGATCGGAGCCCCGCTCACCGGCCACACCGGCGAGGTCAGCGGGGTGGCGTTCAGCCCGGACGGCAAGACCCTCGCGACCTCCGGCCGCGACGGAACCACCCGCCTATGGAACCCCGCCACAGGCAAACCCGTGGGGAAACCCTTCAAAGGCCACACCGATGAAATCCGAGCCGTCACGTTCAGCCCAGATGGCACAACACTTGCCACCGGCGGCTACGACGGAGACATCCGGCTGTGGAACCCCGCCACAGGCAAACCCATAGGAAAACCCGTCAAAGGCCACACCAGCGTCGTCACCGGACTCGCCTTCAGCAAGGACGGCCGGACCCTGGCCTCCGCCAGCTGGGATGGGACCGCCCGGCTGTGGAACCCCGCGACCCGGCAGCCGATCGGCGACGCGTTCACCGGCCACAGCGGCCACGTCATCGCCGTGGCATTCAGCCCGGACGGCAGAACCCTGGCCACCGCCGGCGAGGACGGGACCGCCCGGCTCTGGAACACCGCCGCCCGGCAGCCGATCACCGACCCGCTCACCGGCCACACCGGCGAGGTCTCGCAGCTCGCGTACAGCAAGGACGGCAAGATCCTGGTCAGCAGCGGAGAGGACGGAACCATCCGCGTCTGGGATCGGCGGACCGGAAAGCAGATCGGAACGCCGATCCCCGGCAAGTCCGGTTTCGTCTGGCCGGTGGCGCTCAGCCCGGACGACAAGACGCTGGCCATCGGTGACGACGACGGGAACCTCCACCTGTGGGACATGGTCACCCGGCGCCCGATCGGCGCCCCGATCAAAGCCGAGACCAGCGCCATCGTGGTGCTGGCGTTCAGCCCGGACGGCAAAACCCTGGCCACGGCCTTCCGCCAGGGACTCATCCAGCTGTGGGACCCCGCCACGCGCCGCCCCATCACCGACCCGATCCAAGCCCACGACGACGTCGTCCACGAGATCGTCTACAGCCCGGACGGCAGGACCATGGCCACCACGGGAGGCGACACCGCCAAGCTCTGGGACACGGCCACCCACCGGCCCATCGGCGCCCCGATCCCGGACGTCACGTGGCTGGCGTTGAGCCCGGACGGCAAGCTCCTGGCCACCGTGGGCGAGGAAGGGACGGTCAGGATCTGGGACACGGCCGACCGCCGGCCGAAGGGAAGCTTCAAGGACCGCACGGGCACCATCTCCAAAGTCGCGTTCAGCCCGGACGGCGCAACGCTGGCCACCGACGCAGACGAGAACGTCCAGCTCTGGGACACGGCGACCACCAAGCCGATCGGAAACCCGTTCAAGGGCAACACCGACTCGATCTGGGCTCTGGCCTTCAGCCCGGACGGCAAGACCCTGGCCAGCTCCGACGACGCCGGAAAAATCCTGCTGTGGAAGGTGAACCTCCCGGCGGATCCGTTCCCCTCGGTCTGCGCGGCGGCCGGCCGCTCACTCACCGAGCAGGAGTGGCGCCGATACCTGCCACCGGGCACACCCTTCCAGAAGGTCTGCTGAAACCACGCCCAACCCCTACAGCCGGAGGGTAGATCACACGTAAAGTCGTGATCGTCGCAGTCGGCCGAGGAATGGACCCCCGATGAAGGCACGTGTCGTCGCGATCATGCAGGTGCGATGGGTGCGGCTGCTCGCGGCGGCACTCGTCGGCGCGATCGTCGGCTTGGCGATCTTCGAAATGACCGAGGCGGGCGGCCGGTGGATCTTCGTGGTCACCGGTACGGTCGCCGGGATGGCGGCCGTGACCGTGGCCCAGTTCTACTCCAGGACGGCCAGGCTGACCGAGGTGAAGGTCACCGTGCCGCAGCTCAGCGAGCTCACCTTCCTGGTGAACAACGAGAGCCGCCAGGTCGCCTGGCAGCTGTTCGTCGAGACCGTCACCCGGGTCTCCGTTCAGTCGCTCGACGACGACGAGGGCCTGGTCAGGGAGGCGATGAACTCCCTGTACGGCCTGTTCGCCACCACCCGCGACGCCCTCAAGACCAGTCGCCCCTCGGCCCCCGTGCCGGGCGGGCAGACCGTGGAGTACTTCGCGATCTCGATGCTCAACAAGGAGCTGCGCCCGTTCCTGTCCAAGTGGCACCCGCTGCTGACCGCCTGGGAACACGAGCACCCGGACCAGCCGGAGTCGGCCTGGCCCGGCGACCAGGAGTGCCGCGCCCACCTGCGCCGCCTCCAGTCCGACATCGCCGCCTACGCGGAGGGCTTCGGCCATCTGGCCGGTATCCACGACCCGCAGACCCTGATCGCCGGAATGATGCCCCGCTGATCACCACCTCCCGGTCCCCTCCGGCGGCGTGTTCACCGGTCGCCGACGACCCGGCCGCCGCGGAGCGCACCTGCTGGGACCGCATCCGGTAGCGGCAAGAGAACCTCTGCCGGACATGCGCCAGGGACGGCCAGGCGGGATGACTGTCCGGGCCCGATCGCGCGCACGAGGCGCCACGGTGACCACCTTGCCGGTCACCGCCGATGATCACGCGCGTGGAAAAATCGGTGGACGGCGCTGTTAGCGTGCCGTTTGTGGATGTGATCGATGTCGAGGCTTTCGTGGCCGACGGGTTCGCCAAGGTCGAGGCGGTGGTGCCGCGCCAGGTGGGCGATGCGGCCAGGGCGCTGCTGTGGGAGCGGATCGGCCTGTCGCCCGACGACCCCTCGGGCTGGACCCAGCCGGTGGTGTGGACGGCCGACCTGACCGGAGAGGGACCGTTCGGGCAGATCGTGCACAGCGAACGGCTGCGTGCGGCGCTGGACGCGGTGGCGGGCGCGGGCGGCTGGGTGCCGCGCGGGAGCGTGGGCAACATGCCCATCCGGTTCCCGGTGGTGCCGGCTGCCGATGATCGCGGCTGGCACATCGACGCGAACACGGCCCGGGCGGACGGCGGCTACGGGGTGAGCGGGCGGCCGGAGACGCTGCTGCTGCTGGTGCTGCTGTCGGAGGTGGGGCCGCGGGACGCGCCGACGCGGGTGCGGGCCGGCTCGCAGCGTGACATGGCGGCGTTGCTGGATGAGCGGGTGCTGGATCCCATGCAGATGGGGCCGGTGTTCGACGAGGCGGGGCAGGAGCGGCCCATCGCGCTGGCCACGGGCTCGCCGGGGGATGTGTATGTGGTGCATCCGTTCACGGTGCACGGGGCGCAGGAGCATCTGGGCAGCCGACCGCGGTTCATGGCGCAGGCACCGGTGTTCCTGGCCTCGCCGCTGCGGCCGGGAGACACCACACCGCTGGGGCGGGCCGCCGGCTTCTCCTGACGCCGGCCCACGCGCGCCAAGCGGCCCACGCCTCAGAGGCGGCGGTGCAGGAGCATGCCGGGCCACTCCCCCACGGTGAAGGGCGCGGCGCGGGTGAAGCCGCAGCTTTCGTAGTAGTCGACCAGGCGGCCGTCGTCGCCGGCGTAGCAGTCGACCCGCACCAGCCCGACGCCCCGCCGGCCGGCTTCGGCCACGGCCCAGTCCAGCAGGGCGCGGCCGACGCCGTGCCCGGCGTAGCGGCGGTCGGTGACCAGGGCCTGGACGTACAGCTCGGGCTCGGTGGCGGCGGCGACGTAGTCGTGCGCGGCGCCGACCACGACGCAGCCGGCGGAGCGGCCGTCGAGTTCGGCGATCCGCATGCCGCCGAGCTCGAGCCAGCCGGTGACCTGGCGGGTGCGCTTGTCGTTGCCGGTGAAGGGACTGCTGCCCCACTGCCCGGTGCGTCCCTGGGAGACGAGCCAGGCGACGGCGCTGTCGAACATGCCCAAGACGACAGGAACGTCACCGTCGCGACCTTGACGGATGTGCACCAGGTCAGGCCTTGTCCTTGCCATTCAGTGCGCTGCCCTTCTTCCACTGCGAGAACGGCAGTTGCCAATAGCCCCAGCCGTTGTTCCACTCCAGCTCGCGGCTGGTGCCGGTGATGTCGACGACGTCGCCCCGCTGGAAGTTGTCGTAGAACCATCTGGCCTGGTCAGGGCGGGCGTTGACACAGCCGTGGCTCACGTTGCTCACGCCTTGGGCCCACACGTTGTCCTTGGCGTGGACGTACTCGCCGGAGTTGGAGATGCGGACCGCGTGATTGATCATGACGTCGTAGTAGCCGGGGTCGCCCTTCTTACGGCCGGGCGAGATCATGCGCACGGGGTTGCCGCGTTCCATGGTCAGGTGCACGCCGGAGGTGGTGGTGTACTCGCGCGTGGTGGCCATGCCCGCGCTGATGCGCATGGTCTGTACGCGCTTGCCGTCCTTGTAGACGTACATCATGTGCTTCTTGACGTCGACCTTGCTGATCTGCTTGGCGCCGATCTTGAGGGTGGCGGAGTAGTCCTTGACCCCGTACAGGCCCTTGCCGCCCTTGATGCCCTTGATGCGGGCGTTGAGCTTCACCTTCTGGTGGGCGGGCCAGTACTTGGCGGTGCGGTAGATGGCGACGGTGTCGTTGATCCAGCGCCAGGCGCCGTCGACCGGCTTTTCCGCCTCGACCTCCAGGGCGCGCTCGATGGTGGCCTTGCTGGTGACCGGCTGGTTGAAGGTGACGATGATGGGGGCGCCGACGCCCACCGTCTCGCCCTTGGCGGTGGGGGTCACGTCGGCGATCTGCAGTGCGCGTTCGGGCTTGACGGTGGTGAACGTACTGGTGGCGGTCGTGGCGCCGGCCTTGGCCGAGACGGTGTAGCCGGTGGAGGGCTTCAGCGCCGTCTTGGAGATCCACTTGGTCTTGTCGGTGTTGAAGGCGCCCTCGACCTCCTCACCGTCGGCCTCGACGGTGACCGTCTCCAGCGCGCCGCCGGCGGAGGTGACGACGACCTTCTTCTCAGGACTGACCTTGGAGCTGCCCTCCGCGGGGCTGATCTTGACGGTCGGCGCCTGAGGGGTGGCGGACGTGGTGGCCTCGGGCGCACCCGCTCCCCCTTGAGCGGCGCTACCACCGCCGCCGCCCGATGAGCACGAAGCCGTCAGTGTGGCCGCCGTCAGCAGCGCGACTGCCGTGGCGGGCTTCCTCCAAGCGGGCGTAACGTTCAACACTATCCTTTCCCCCATTGCACCAAACGCACCCCAAAAACCTTAATGCTCCTGCATGTAAGACGAGGAACCAATTGGGGAAGTTCGGTCACATTTCAATCACTTGTGACTGAAAGGGGTTGGGATCAGAGGCGGTGGGTGAGACCGGTGTGCCGCCGACCGGCACCCTTGGTGCGTACGGCCTGCGCCAGGGCCCGCCGCGAGCCCACGATGACGACGAGCTTCTTGGCCCGGGTGATCGCGGTGTAGAGGAGGTTGCGCTGCAGCATCATCCAGGCGCTGGTGGCCAGCGGGACCACCACGGCGGGGTACTCGCTGCCCTGGGAACGGTGGATGGAGACCGCATAGGCGTGGGCGAGCTCGTCGAGCTCGTCGAAGGCGTAGTCGACGGCCTCGTCCTCATCGGTGACGACGGTCAGCTTCTGCTCATCAGGCCGGATGTCGGTGACGATGCCGACCGTGCCGTTGAACACTCCGGCGGCGCCCTTGTCATAGTTGTTGCGCAGCTGGGTGACTTTGTCGCCCACGCGGAAGACGCGCCCCCCGTACCGGCGCTCCGGCATGCCCTCGCGGGCCGGGGTGAGGGCCTCCTGCAGGGCGATGTTGAGGGCGCCGGCGCCGGCGGCGCCGCGGTGCATGGGCGCCAGG
>NZ_JBFAMX010000126.1:0-23367 GCF_040659615.1 Nonomuraea sp. NPDC049784 | reverse complement strand
GGCCGGCCGGCTGGCCCGACTACCGGGTGACCGCCGTGCTCGCGCCGGACGTCAACACGTTCGGCCTGGTCACCCTGCCCGAGGAGCGGCACGCGTCCTACCGGGTGCGTGCCTTCCGCTACGGCCCACCGTCGAACGTCGTCCACCGGACGACCGGCGACGACACCCCATCCCCCACCACCGAAGAAGACTGAGCCCACCATGAACAAGCTGTCCGTGCCCGGTGCGATCGCACTGGCCGTCACGTTGGCGCTGAGCGCCTGCTCGAGCGGTACGCCCGGCACGTCCGCCGCGCCCTCGACCGGCGGCGAGCAGAAGGTCACCTTCCTGGTCTTCCCGTCGCCGAACCTGCCGGAGTCGTACTGGAAGGCCCAGGTCGCGCTGGTGACGAAGGCCAACCCCGACCTCGACGTGGAGCTCGTCGCCGCGCCGTCCGAGTCCGAGCGCAACGACTACGCCAAGCAGCTGGCCGCGTCGGGGCAGCTGCCCGACGTGCAGATCGGCATGCAGGACCTGATCGCCCTGGAGCCGAACCTGGCGACCTGGAGCGAGCAGGAGCTGAAGGACTTCATCTGCCCGACGTGCGGCGCGGTCAACGGCAAGGTGCTGCAGCTGCCGGCCAACACCCAGACGATCCCGAACGTCTACTACAGCAAGAAGCTCTTCAAGAAGGCCAGGATCGCCGCGCCACCGAAGACGTACGCCGAGCTGCTGGCCGACGCCGAGAAGCTCAAGGCCGCCGGGATCACGCCGTTCGTGAGCGGCGGCGTGTTCGTCACCTCCCAGCCGTGGACCGCCATCCTGGCCACCGACCTGTACGCCAAGACGCCCGACTGGATCGCCAAGCGGCGCGCCGGCCAGGTGACGTTCGCCGGTGACCCGGCCATGAAGGCGGCCACGCAGAAGTTCACCGACCTCGCCGCCAAGGGCTACATCGACAAGCGGCAGATCGGTCAGGACTACCCGAAGACGCAGGAGGCGTTCCTGGCCGGCAAGGGCGCGATGTACCCGATGGGGAGCTGGTTCGCCGCCGCGGCCGACCAGTCGGACCTGAAGGACGACATCGGCGTGTTCGCCTGGCCCAGCGACGACGGGAGCCTGCACCTGCCGGCGTTCACCGGCGGCGGCCTGTCCGTGAGCGCCACGGCCAAGAACATGAGCGCGGCGAAGAAGTTCGCGCTGGCCTTCCAGCTGACCAAGGAGAACCTGGACGCCTCGGTCAAGGCCGACGCGCTGTTCCCGGCCATCAAGGGCTACACGCCGCCGTCCACCACCGGCCCGGTCTTCAAGGCCGTGTACGACCTGTGGCAGCAGGCGCTGCAGCAGAACGCGACCGTCCCGGCCTTCAGCTGGGAGGCGGGCGACGCGGCGATGCTGCCCGGCATGCAGGGCAAGTTCTGGTCGAGCGCGCAGGACCTGGTCAGCGGCAAGAAGACGACGGACCAGGTGCTGGCGTTCCTCGACACCGAATGGGAGAAGAGCGGCTGATGGCCGTCAGCACCACCCAACGCAGGCCCGGCGCGCTCGCGCGCCATGGGAGCAGGCGACCGGCACGGCCGGGCCTGTGGCACTTCCTGACCTTCGCGGCGCCCGGCACGCTCGTCTACACGTGCCTGGTGCTGCTGCCGATCGCCATGAGCGTCGGCTACAGCCTCACCAACCAGGCGCTGCTCAGGCCGAACACGCAATTCGTCGGGCTGCGCAACTACGCGCTGCTGTTCAAGGACGAGACGTTCCTGAACTCGCTGCGCGTCACCACCATCCTGTCGCTGATCGTGGTCATCGTCCCGAACGTGCTCGGCGTGGCGATCGCCGTCATCCTCGACCGGCGCGGCTGGCTCTACAACGCGCTGCGCAGCGTCTTCTTCACCCCCATGGTGATCAGCTCGGTGGTCATCAGCGTGATCTGGACCCGCGTGCTCGCCGACGACGGGCCGGTCAACCAGGGGCTGCGTGCCCTGGGCGTCAGCGAGCCGCCCGGCTGGCTGTCCGACCCGGACATCGCGCTCTACTCGCTGTCGTCCATCGTCTGCTGGCAGATGCTGGGCTTCTGCGTGGTCGTCTATCTGGCCGGATTGCAGGGGGTGCCGCAGGAGCTGGCCGAGGCGGCCGCGATCGACGGGGCCGGGCCGCTGCGGCGTTTCTGGAAGGTCACCTGGCCGCTGCTGGCCCCCGCGCTGACCATCAACACGGTCGTGCTGCTGATCTCCGCGTTCAAGATCTTCGACCACGTCAAGGTCATCACGAACGGCGGCCCGGGCACGGGCACGACGGCCAGCGTGGCGTTCGTCGTCCTGCAGGAGGGGTTCGTGGAGAACCGCACCGGCTACGCCTCCGCCGAGGCGGTCGTCATGCTCGTCATCATCGCCGTGCTGTCGGTGGTCACGCTGCGGATCCTGCAGCGCAGGGAGGTGCAGCTGTGACATCCCGCCTGCCGTGGGTGCGCCCGCTGGTCGCGCTCGTCATCGGCGCCGTCTTCTTCATCCCGCTCTACATCGCGCTGATCAACGTCTTCAAGGCCAGTGGGCAGGTCGCCCGCGACACGATGTCCCTGCCCGCGCCGCCCACCCTGGACAACCTCGTCCGCGTGCTGACCGACCCCGACAGCCTCTTCTGGTCGTCGCTGCGCACCAGCGTCGTGGTCACCTCGCTGTCGATCGTCATCCTGACGCTGCTGTCGGCCATGCTGGGCCACTACCTGGCGCGGCACGACCAGTGGTGGTCCCGGGCCGTGATGGTGCTGCTGCTGTGCGGCCTGATGATCCCGCCGCAGGTCATCCTCATCCCGGTCACGCAGGTGCTCAAGTCGCTCGGGCTGATGTCCACGCTCCAGGGCCTCGTCCTGTTCAACGTCGGCTACTACGTCCCGTTCGGGGTGTTCGTCTTCTCCGGGTTCATGAAGGGGATCCCGCGCGAGCTGGAGGAGGCGGCCGCGATCGACGGGGCGACGCGGTGGCAGACGTTCTGGCGCGTCGTCTTCCCGCTGCTGCGGCCGGCCACCGCCAGTGTGCTGATCTTCCTCGGGGTGTGGATCTGGAACGACTTCCTCAACCCGCTGATCATCTACGGGCCCCGCGAGGGCACGACGATCATGACGGGCGTGTACAAGTCGCTCGGCCAGTACGCCGCGGACTTCGGCGGCATGTTCGCCCTGATGTTCCTGGCCACGCTGCCGATCCTGGTCTTCTACCTGCTGCTGCAGAAGCAGTTCGTCAAGGGGCTGACGGGCGGCGCGACCAAGGGTTGAGTAGGGGGCTACTCATGCGCTGTCGCCCGGCGCGGTTGATCGTCGGTACTGCCGACACGACGCCGACGCGCGGGGGAACGACATGTACACAAGAGTTCTGGTGGCCTTATTACTGGTCGCCGGGGGCCTGCTCGGGCTCCCGGCCGCTCCCGCCTGGAGCGCTCCGGCCACGCAGCCGGTGACGGTGCGGATCATGTCCGTCGAATGCGAGCACTGCAGGAATGAAGGGCTCGAGGACGCCGGCATGAGCGCCCCTGACTTCTATGCGAAGATCACCATCGGCTCCGACACGTTCACCACCCCCCGGGCCCCTGACGACCAGACGCAGGTCTTCCTGCCCCAGGGGTGGACGATGACCCGCCAGGTGTCCACCTCGCTGCCCTCGGTGGACATCTCGGTCCAGATCTGGGACTACGACCCCGCCCCCGACCCCAACGGCGACGACCTGGCCGACGCCACGCCGCGCCGCGGCGACGCCACCGCGCGGTTCACACTCGACCTGGTGGACGGCGACCTCTCCGGCGACCTGACCTCGCCCAGCCAGTGCCTGCTCGGCAAGGACGACGAGCAGCCGCCAGTGCAGGTCTGCTTCGACATCCGGCCGTACTCCTTCGAGGACAGCGACGGCGACAGCTTCACCGACTACGCCGAGTACCGCGGCCTCGACTTCGACGACAACGGCACCATCGACCTGCACCTGGAGCAGTACGCCGACACCAGGCGCCGTGACCTGTTCGTCGAGATCGACTGGATGAAGGGCGAACAGCCGGACCAGGCCGACCTGAACGCCGTGCAGCAGGTGTTCAACGCCGCGCCGGTCACCAACGACCTCACCGGCGCGACCGGGCTGGCCCTGCACTTGATACCCGACGAGGAGGTGCCCTGGGCGGAGAGCCTGCGCTTCGACGGCGACAACTCCGAATTCGACGCCCTGAAGTGGGGTGCCTCAGACAAGACGTGCGCGCACGGTGGCGAGGACGGCCACTTCGGCACCGCGGCCGACCGGGCCAGCCCGCTGTGCGAGCAGGTCCTGCTGTTCAAGCGGCTGCACTTCCGGTACGGCATCTTCATCCACGGGCTGAGCCCCGCGACCGTCACCGACAGCAACGGCAAGCAGCACCCCAACCTCACCACGGGGATGGCCGAGTTGGACGATCGGGGCAGCAACGACTTCGTGGTGTCGGTCGGCCGCCTGGCGGCGAACGTCGACGTCAGCCGCTACAACGGCATCGGCGCCGTCCGGCAGGCCACACTGCTGCACGAGCTGGGCCACACCTTCGGCCTGGGCCACGGCGGGCGCACCGACGACGGCCGCGTCGACTCGATCAACTGCAAGCCCAACTACTTCAGCGTCATGAACTACTCGCGGCAGTTCGCCACCGCCCGCACTCTGCCCGAAGACCAGCAGCTGGACCCCGACCGGCCGCTCGACTTCCAGCAAGTGCAGCCGGACACCTTGGTGGAGAGCAACCTGGACGAAACCAAGCAGCCGGCCGTCGGCGGTGCGGGCAACCGGCTGGTCATCTGGGGCAGCGTGGACAACCTGTGGCATCGCTACGTGGCCGACGGGAAGATCAACTGGCGGGTGGACCTCCTGCCCAGCCCGCCGAACCCGCCGAACACGCCGAATCTGGAAAAGTCGGTAAATGTCGACATCAACCGCATCCCCGCCCTCGACGGCTGCGCGGACCATTCAGCAGGGCAGACACTGCTCAGCCGCCCCGACTGGGACCGCCTGGTGTATGACTTCTCCTCCAGCCGCTACTTCGCCGAGGGCTCCCAGGGCCCGTACCTGCAAGAGATCTCCGGTGATGACCTGCAACGGCTGCTCGCCGCCGACCTGAACGCCACCAAGACCGTCGACAAGGCTGACGCCGTGCCCGGCGATCAGCTCACGTACACGGTGAAGGTCGGCAACAAGGGCCCCAGCACCGCGACCGCCGTCTCGCTCACCGACACGCCGCCCACCGGCGCGGTCGTCACCCGTAACCTGCCCGACCTGCCCGCGGGGCAGAGCAACACACAGACCTTCACCTACCAGGTGCCCTGCACGGTCACCGACGGCGCCGTGCTCACCAACACCGCCAAGGTCACCGGCAAGGACGCCTCCGGCGGCGCCGAGCCCGAGCTGCTGCTGGGCGACAACACCGCCACCGCGAAGACCACCGCCCACGTCCCCGTGCTGACGCTGACCAAGACGGCGACGCCCAGCGCGCACGCCGGCGATCCCCTCACCTACACCCTCACCTACCGCAACACCGGCTCGGCGCCCGCCACGGGCGTGGTCGTGACCGACACGCTGCCGGGCGACGTCTACTACAGCCAGGCGCTCGACCAGGGCACGGGCCCCAAACCCGCCGAGGTCGTCAAGGGCGGCGACGGCACCACGACGCTGCGCTGGAAGCCGGGCACGGTCGCCCCGGGCGCGACCGCGACGATCAGCTACACCGCGCGCACGAGCCTGCTGACCGCCGGCGGGACCGTCGTCGCCACCCGGGCGACGCTCGAGTACGGCGGCGCGGGCGACTGCGAGTACCCCGGCGTGACGGCCACGGCCGCATCGACGGTCACCGAGCAGCCGCCCAGCCGCGACCCGCGCGCGCAGCTCGTCTGGGCGCTGCACCAGAGCGACTGGACGCCCGACCTGCTGGCCCGTGTGCAGGCGACCGACCAGCGTTACGACGGCGCCGACGGCTCGACCCCTGACGGGGCGCTCTCCAAGGCCGAGGTGGGCGCCGCCTTCACGCTGCCGCTCCTGCAGCCCAGGCTGCTGCGGGCCGAACTGCTGACCACGTACCTCAACCTGTCCGACCGGCGGATCAACGCGGCCACCAGGATCGTCTCGGTCCCGGCCGGCCTGCTCGACCTGACGAGCACAGGCCAGGCCGCCAGGTACGCGCAGTCCGCCCTGCAGGCGGCGGACCTGCTGCGCGAAACCAAGGTGACCGTCGTGCTGAACGAGATCAACCTCAACCTCAGCGAACGCTACTGATTGAGCTGACTGAGCGCCCGGGGCAAGCACCCCCGGGCGCTCAGCCCTTCTCGGAGCCCTCGTTGGCGCCACGCACGAAGTACCGCTGGAAGACCACGAAGACGACGGCCACCGGAATGGTCGCCAGCAACGCGGCGCCCAGCTTGAGCGGATACTGCGTACCCTTCCCCAGCGACCCGCTCACCAGGTCGGCCAGCCCGCGCGGCAGCGTGAACAGCTCAGGGCTCTGCACCGCGACGAGGCTGTGCGGGAACTCGTTCCAGGTGCTCTGGAACGAGATGATCGTGAGCGTCAGCAGCGCGGGCCGGGCCATCGGCAGCACGACCGACCAGTACGTGCGGAAGACCCCCGCCCCGTCCACCCGAGCCGCCTCCTCGACGCTGGCAGGCAGCGACTCGAAGAACTGCTTCATGATGAACACGCCGCCCGCGTCCGCGATCACCGGCAGGATCAGCGCGGTGTAGCTGTCGTACATGCCGAGCTGGTTCAGCACCAGGAACTTCGGGATGAACAGCACCACCCCCGGCACCGCGAGGACGGCGACGATCGCCGAGAACAGCGCGCGCCGCCCGGCGAAGCGCAGTCGCGCGAGCGCGTAGCCGGCCATGGAGTCGAGCAGCACGCGCCCGGCCGTGACCACCACGGTCACCAGCACCGAGTTGCCCAGCCACAGCGGCAGGTCGGTGTTGACGAACACCTTCTCGTAGCCGCCCATCGACACCGGGTCGGGGATCGGCGACAGGGGGTAGGCGGCCGCGTCCGGCTCGGTCTTGAAGGAGGTGGCGATCTGGATGACGAACGGGTAGAGGAAGACCAGCGCGAAGAAGATCAGTACGAAGTAGCCGGCGAACGTGGAGGCCAGCGAGCGCGCGTTGTCCTTAGCCATGGCGGAGACTCCCGGTCCTCTCCCTCATCACCCAGCGCTGGACCAGGGTCAGCACCACGATGATGGCGAACAGCACGAACGAGATCGCGGTGCCCGAGCCGTACTCGAAGCTGCGGAAAGCCGTCTGGTACGACAGGAAAGCCGGAGTGAGCGTGGTCTTGGCGGGATTGCCCTGGCTCATCACGTAGACCTGGTCGAACACCTGCCACGTCGAGATCAGCCCCAGCGTGAGCACCAGGAACAGGGTCGGCTTGAGCAGCGGCAGCGTCACGTACCGGAAGACCTGACGGCGGCCCGCCCCGTCCAGCATCGCGGCCTCCTCCAGCGACACGGGGATGTCCTGCAGCGCGGCCAGGAACATGAGCATGAACGTCCCGGACGTGGTCCAGACGACCAGCATGATGATGGTGCTCATCGCCACGCTCGGCCCCGACAGCCATTCCCACCACGACAGCCCGAACGGCCCGCCGCTGGTCAGTGCCTCCGGTGGCGCCTCAGGATCGACCACCCCGATGGCGCCCAGCAGCAGATGCAGCAGGCCGCGCGAGTCGGCGAACCACTGGGGCCCGTCGATGCCGAGCAGGCTCATCATGCCGTTCACCGCGCCGGAGTTGGCGAACACGAACAGGAACACGACGCTGATCGCCACCGAGCTGGTGACCGAGGGGAAGAAGAACGCGGCGCGGAAGAACGTCCTGCCTCTGAGCAGCCGGCTGTTGACGATCAGAGCCAGGCCGAGCGCCAGCACGGTCTGGACGGGCACCACGATGGCCACGAAGTAGACGTTGTTGCGGACACTCGTCATGAAGTCCTGCCGGGCCAGCCCCTCCTCGGTGAACAGGCGGGCGTAGTTGTCCACGCCGGCGAACGGCACGCCGCTCCGGAACGGGCTGCCCTGCCCGTTCCAGTCGGTCAGGCTCACCCAGAACGCCATGAGGATCGGCGCCAGCATGAACAGGCCGAGGATCACCACGACGGGCGCCACGAACAGCCAGCCCGCGAGGTTCTCGCGTGTCTTGCGTGCGGTCATGACGTGCCGAGCGCGGCCTGGATGTTCTTCTGCGTCCGCTGCAGCAGCGTCTTGGGCGCGGTGGTGGCCAGCTGCTGGAGCCCGGTGTCGAAGTCGGCCAGGACGCTGTCCATCTTGGGGGCGTTCACCGGACCCTGGGCGTAGTCGGCACCGTTGACGAAGGGCGCGTCGGCCGGGAACTCGCTGGTGTAGGCGCTCTTGGCGGACTGGCGCGAGGGCATGACGCCGAACGCCTTGGCGAAGGCCATCTGCTGGTCGGCCTTGGTCATCGCCTCGACGAACGCGATGGCCTGCTCCTTGTGCTTGCTCTTGGCCGAGATGCCCCAGCAGTTGGTGAACGACAGCGTGCCCTTGCCCTTGGGGCCCGCGGGCAGCTCGTGGACGGCGTACTTGATGTCGGGGAAGTCCGCCTTGAGCGCGCCCTTGATCCAGTTGCCCTCGATGGTCATCGCGACCTTGCCCTTGCCGAACGCTTCGCCGCCCCAGCCCGCGTCGAGCTGGTCGGGATATCTGGCCAGCTTGGCCGACACCAGGGAGCGCACGTACTCGAGCGCCGCGAGGTTCTGCGGGCTGTCGGCGGTGGCCTGCTTGCCGTCAGTGCTGGTGAGCCAGCCGCCGGCCTGCACCATGAACGCGCCGACGCGGTCGCGGGTCGGGCCGATCGCCAGCGGGGTGATGCCCTTGGCCTTGAGCTTCTCACTGACCGAGGTCAGCTGCTCCCAGGTGGTGGGCACGTCGGCGTCGCCGAGCCCGGCCTTGGACCACAGGTCCTGGTTGACGATCAGGGCGAGGGTGGAGAAGTCCTTGGGAGCGCAGTAGAACTTGCCGTCGCGGGTGAACGCCGTACGCAGGGAGGGGTAGAAGTCGTCAGGCTGGCTGATCTTGTCCCCGTACGGCTCCAGGGCGCCGACGCTGGCGTAGTCGGCGAAGCGGGAGGCGTCCACGTAGAACACGTCCGGCGGGTTGTCACCGGCGAAGGCCTGGCCGAGCTGCTGGGCGAGGTCCTGGGCGGGCGTCACCGTCGCGGCCGCCCCGGCCGAGGCGGCCCACGTCTGAGCGGCCTGCTTGACGGCGGCGGTCTCGGCCTCGCCGGAGGAGCCGATGAGGATCTGCAGCGTGACCTGGCCTCCGGTCTGCTGAGCCGGGCTCGGCTTGTCGTCGAAGCCGCTGCCGCAGGCCGACAGGAGGAGTGAGGCGCAGGCGAGGCTGCTGAGCGTGGCGGCGCGGCGGGTGCTTGGCGTCATCGGTGTGGTCCTGTTCTCGCGTAGGGGGGTGGGGTCAAGCGGACTGGCGGAAGGTCAGGCTGGGGGGCAGCAGCACGTGAGCGGACGGCGGTTCGGCGTCGGGGCTCTCCAGGGTGCGGGCGAGCAGCTCGACGCAGGCCGCCGCGGCATCGGCGAGCGGCTGGTGGACGCTGGTCAGGCCGACGGCCTTCGCGGCGGGCGTGTCGTCGAAGCCGACCACGGCGACGGGCCGGTCGGGTTCGCGGGCCTGCAGCGCGCCCAGTGCGAGCGAGTCGCTGGCGCACACCAGGGCGGTCACCTCGGGATCCGCCCTGAGCAGGTCGCGGGCCGCGCTCTCCCCGGCGGCGATGCCGTCCTCGACCGCCCGCTGCAACCGGTCGAGACCCGGTCCACCTGCGCGGGGCCGACCTTCGGGGACGCCCGCGAGCGCGCGGGCCCATCCTTCCCGGCGGTCGTCGCCCACGCCCGAGCCCGGCGGCCAGCCGATGAAGCCGATGCGCCGGTGACCGGCGGCCAGCAGGTGGCGGGTGGCCGCCTCGGTGCCCGCGGCGCCGTCCACGTCTACCCACGGATGGCGGGCGTCGGGCAGGTCGCTCCATGGCCGGCCGAAGGCGACGAACGGCAGGCCGCGCTCCAGCAGCCAGGACGCGCGGATGTCGTCGTGATGCGTGGCGGTCAGGACGAAGGCGTCCGGCTTGTAGGCGCCGAGCAGGTCCTCGTACGTGGCGATCTCCGAGCGGTCGTCCGCGGCGGTGTAGAGCAGGATCCGGTACCCCTCCTGGGCCGCCGTCTCCGTCAGGCTGTGCAGGAAGCGATCGGCCCATGAGCCGCTGATCCCGTCGCCGTCGGGCTCGATGCCGATGGCGATCAGGCGGGAGCGGCCGGTACGCATCTGGCGGGCGGCCTGGTTGGCGCGGTAGCCGAGCCGCTCGATCACTTCAAGGACGTGCTTGCGCGTCTCCTCTCGGACCACTTCCGGGCTGTTGAGCGTGTTGGACACCGTCTGGCGCGACACGCCCGCAGCCCTTGCCACGTCGGTGATCGTCACCTTTTCCGCCATCAAGCGCCTTTCGAGGGGTTGAACGTTCAAAGTCTGGTGAGGCATGATTTGATCGTTCAAAAGTTAGCGGAGTGTTTCGAAATCTGCACCCCCGGCGTCCTCCTGTCAAGACCCGGTGGTGATCATTGACCTAACCCCAAGGGGGAGTCGTAGTGCTTCAGCCGCTGCTGCACGATCTGGTCAGCACCGTCATGGCGCCGGCGAGCGCGCTGAGCGACACCGACGGCCAGATCCGCCCGGCCGGCGTGCAGGGACTCTTCTGCGCGGACCGCCGGGTGCTGTCCCAGGCCCGGCTGCTGGTGGACGGGCGGGAGCCGGAGTCCGTCGGCCATGCGCCCGCCGGCGCCGGCCGTGCCCGCTTCGTGTCGCTGGCCCGCTGGCTCGGCGACCGCACGGCCGATCCCACGGTCCGGCTGGACCGGCTGCGGGAGCTCGGGCCGTACGGGATGAGCGAGCAGATCGAGATCATCTCCACCTCGTCGTCGCCGGTGACGGCCACGATCACGGTCGAGCTGTCGTGCGACTTCGCGGCCATCGAAGCGGTCAAGTCCGGCCGCTCCGGCGTCCCCGCGCGTGCGACCGTGGCCGGAGCGGGCCGCCTGACCTGGCGCTCCGGCACCACCGAGGTCACCGTCACCGGCCACGGCGCCCAGGCGCTCGTGGCTGGGGAAGACGCCACCCCGGAAGGCGGCGTCCCGCGTCGGTCAAGCGACGGCGCCGAGGCGGAGGCGGGGGGCGGTGGCGAGCCGCTCGCGGCGGTGGCGGGTGGGGTGTGCCTGCGGTGGGAGGTGAGTCTGCCGCCGCGTGGCCGGGTGACGTTGCGCTGGGAGCTCGCCGTGGAGGACCCCGCCGCGGTCGTCGTGCCCCCCGCCTCCTCCCTCGAATGGAGCCCGCCGCGCGTCACCGCCGACGACCGGCGCATCACCAGGCTGCTCGACCAGTCGCTCGAAGACCTGAGGTCGCTGCGGCTGGCCGAGCCGGGCGCGCCCGGTGACACGTTTCTCGGGGCGGGAGCGCCCTGGTTCCTGACCCTCTTCGGCAGGGACAGCATCTGGGCGGCACGCATGCTACTCCCGCTCGGCACCCGGCTGGCCGCGGGCACCCTGCGCGTGCTGGCCCGCCGCCAGGGGCGGCGCCTCGACCCGGACACGGGTGAGGCTCCCGGAAAGATCATGCACGAGCTGCGCAGGGAGGCGTTCGACCTGGCGGGCCAGGACGGGCGGCTGCCCGCCGCCTACTACGGCACCATCGACGCCACCCCGCTCTGGATCAGCCTCCTGCACGACGCGTGGCGCTGGGGCATGCCGCCGCGCGAGGTCGAGGCGCTGCTGCCGAACCTGCGGGCCGCGCTGGGCTGGCTCGCCGACCACGCCGACCCCGATGGGGACGGGTTCATCGAGTACGTCGACGCGAGCGGCCGCGGCCTGGCCAACCAGGGCTGGAAGGACTCGGGCGACTCGGTGCGCTTCCACGACGGCCGTCAGGCCGAGCCACCGATCGCGCTGGTCGAGGTGCAGGGCTACGCGCACCAGGCGGCCCTGCACGGGGCCGCCCTGTTGGACGCCTTCGGCCTCCCTGGGGCGGCTCGCTGGCGCGAGTACGCCGCGGCGCTGGCCGAGCGCTTCCGCGCCGCCTTCTGGGTCGACGGGCCTGAGGGCCGCTTCCCGGCGCTCGCCCTCGACGGCGACAAGCGCCCGGTGAACGCCCTCACCAGCAACATCGGCCACCTTCTCGGCACCGGCCTGCTCTCGCGGGAGGAGTCGGCCCAGGTCGCCGGCCTGCTGGCGTCTCCCGGCATGGCGGAGGGGTTCGGGCTGCGCACGATGTCGTCGCGTGAGGGCGGGTTCAGCCCGCTGTCGTACCACTGCGGATCCGTCTGGCCCCACGACACGGCCATCGTCATCGCCGCCCTGGCCAGGGAGGGCTTCGACGAGCAGGCG
Source organism: Nonomuraea sp. NPDC049784 (assembly GCF_040659615.1). Classification (NCBI taxonomy): domain Bacteria; kingdom Bacillati; phylum Actinomycetota; class Actinomycetes; order Streptosporangiales; family Streptosporangiaceae; genus Nonomuraea; species Nonomuraea sp. NPDC049784. The sequence continues at coordinate 10,968 of NZ_JBFAMX010000126.1, read as the reverse complement.
GTCACCCTCGCCGAGGGGCTGCTGGCGGCGGCCGAGTCGTTCGGCTACCGGCTGCCGGAGCTGTACGCGGGTGACGCCCGGGACCAGGTGGGCCGGCCGGTGGCGTACCCCGCGGCCTGCCGCCCCCAGGCCTGGTCCGCAGCCGCCGCGGTCGCCATCGCCCACGCGGCCCTGGGCCTCTACCCCGACGTGCCGGAGGGCCGGGCGCACCTGCGCCCGCTGTCCGGCGCGCCCCTGGGAGCGCTGACGGTCGCCGGACTGCGCGTGGCGGGCACGGAGGTCGAGGCGGGAGTGGGCCACGACGGCACCGCCACCGTCGCCGGTTTGCCCACGGGCATGCACCTCGTGCGGGAGGAGGCCGCCGAGATCCGGTGACACGCGACCCGGTTCATCTGTCCGCGTGGTTCGCCTGGACGTCAGCCCATGTTCACAAACGGGTAGCAACCAGCCCATAGATTCGAACCTCGTGAAATTTGATGACAAACCTGCCGTGCTTTCCCGGCGTTCCCTTCTTGCCGGCGCGCTCTCCGGAGCCGGCCTCACCGTGCTGGGCGGCACCGCCGCGCAGGCGGCCACCGGGCGGAGCCGGAGAACGCCCCGGGTCCTGATCGCCACGAACGAGCCGTGGGGCACCTACCACGCGGCCCCGCTGCTGCCCGAGGCGCGGCGGCAAGGGTGGGAGATCACGCAGTTGGTGCCGGATCTGTCCGGGATCAAGCCGGGCGATCCGGTGCCGGTGGTGACGCCGGACCAAGTGCAGAGCGCCGACCTGCTCGTCGTGACGGGCGCCGGGGACTGGCCGGCGGAGTGCGCGGCGCGGTTCGGGAAGCTGCCGTTGATCGCGAGCTCGCTGGCGTACCAGCTGCCCGTCGAGGCGCCTCGTGCGAAGGAGTTCCGCGACCGGCTCAGGGCGATCACCGCGTCCTCGCCCGCCGAGGCCAAGGTGTTCGACGACTACCTGGGCACCCGCCGCCCGATCACGGTCGTGGGCACCCCGCAGACCGACGACCTGCCCAGGCACTCCCCCGAGCCCGGCACCGTCCTGGTGCTGACCAGCGTGACCAAGTCCAGCAGCACCGGCGGCTCCGCCCCCGGCACCGAGCTGCTCCTGGCCGCGGCCGAACGGCTGGCGGCGGCCGGCAAGCACATCCTGGTCGGGCTGCACCCGCGCGAGGACCGCTCGCTGTGGGAGCAGTACGAGATCAGCTCCGTGGCGTCGGTCCAGGCGTCGGCGCGGGCCGAGGCCGCCATCGGCATCCCGGGGACCGTCTTCCCCGTGGTCGCGGCCGTGGGCGTCCCGCTGGTGGGCTGCACGGATCCAAGCCTGCAGATCCCGGAATACCTGCTGAGCGTCTGCTCGCACACGATCACCGCCGCGGACGAGGCCGTGACCGCCGTGGCGGAAGCCAAGCCGGTGTCGCGGGAGGTGCTGTACGAGGCGGTCGGACCCGTCGGCGGCTCGGCCCGCCGCCTGCTCAAGGTCTGGCGGAAGGCGGGCATCCGCGTCTGAAGCCTGGCCGCCGTGCATCATACGTACAATGATCCACACCAGCGGCAAGAGGCCCGTCACCAGCGGAAACGCGGTGACGGGCCTCTCCCGTTGTGTCCGGCCGCCTACGGCTGACACCAGCCCACTGCGGCTGATCGTTCCCAATGCGTTCCCGCTGGATGCGGGCCAAGCTTGCGGCTGACTGCTACGGCTGGGCCAGCTGCCAGAGCGCCGCTGAGTACCACAGGATCACGATGAGGGTGACCAGGGTGCCGCCGGCGAGTGGCAACGCCCAGCCGGGTAGGTGCCGACTGCGGACGAGGAGTACCTTCGCGGCGAATGCGCCGTAGAAGAAGCAGCCGGCGAGGGAGTGCAGAGCGACCCGGGCGTTGTCCATCTGCACTCCGTAGGCGGTGATGCAGTGGTAAGCGATGGGTAGGGAGAGCACGAACAGCACGGCTCCGCCGATGCGGTGGGCGAGGTGTACCGAGCGAGGGGCGGCGCCGGCCTTGGGTAGCCGTTGGTAGATCCACAGCGCCAATATGAGCTGGTAGAAAGCCAGGCCCAACAGGGCGGTGCCGACTTGCGCCTTCAGAAGGTTCGCGTCGTTGCCGCGGCGTCCGAACAGGCTGCTGGCGAAGTCCGGGGTGTGTATCCGGCCGACAGCATACAAGGCCACCGTCACGGCCAGAGCGAGCCCGGCGGCTGTCGCGAGCCGCGGCGAGGCCAGGCGGGGTGACATCCTCCGCGCTGCTCCCATGTCCGTCTGCTCCCTCCCATGATCCGTGCGGCCGGCGCCGTCGCAACAACCCGCTTGATGTTGTGCGTATGGCGGCTGTCGTGGCCGACGGCATTCAGCGCGCTGGGATCTTGTTGCCCTTCGGGTTGAGCACGTACCACTTGGCGCCGAAGGAGTTGAGACCCTGCCCGGTGGTGTCGCCGGGCTTGGCATCGCTGAGGAAGTGGTACAGCGGGTGGCCGTTGTAGGTGACCTGGGTGGTGTGGTCGGTCCTGGTGGTGGTGCCGAGCAAGGCGGGTGATGCGCCGCCGCCGGCCTGCGGCCTGCCCGTGGTGGTCAGTGGCGGCCAGGCGCTCGCACATGCGCTGTAGCAGGTCGAGTTGGTGCCCTTGTCCGCCTCGAACAGGTACAGCGTGCGTCCTCGGCCGTCGGCGAGGATCTTGCCGAGCTTGGAGTCTCGGACCGTGACGGTGGTGCTCGCGCGGGTGGCGCTGCCGGCCGCGGGCTTTGCGGTTGGGGAACCCGGGACGGCTGGGGCGAGCTTGGACTGACCGAGCGCGTAGCGGGCGATGGCGGCGCCGAGTTCGTTGCCGGACTTATGGTCGAGTTGGGTGTGCAAGCCGCCCCAGATGCGGCTGAGCCCGGCTTCAGTCGCGGTGGCGCTCAAGCTGGTATAGGGCTTGGTATACGGCCGAGGGCCGCCGGCGGCGGCAGGTGCGGTGAGGGTGAAGGCGTTGCGGTCGCCGTAGAAGGCCGCGAGTACTGTGGCGGCGGCTGTGCTGATCTCGCTGTGCATGCCTGGATAGGACGGGTCGGGAGGGGTGGCGACAAGCGGGGTCCATTTCGGGTCTCGTTTGACCTGCGGGTTGCCGGCGGCGAGGCGGATGGCGGTGATCGGCCGCCAGAGCCGGTATGTGTATTTGGCGTCGTAGATGCCGATGACGGCATCGGCGAGGGTCAGGTTGAGCAGGGCGAACAGGTTCGCTGACTGGTCGAGATCGCTGTGGCGCGCGAGGGCGATCTGTTGGGCGATGTCGTACCAGTAGTTCTGGGCTGGGGCGCTCCAGAGCTTGGCGAGCGTGGTCTGGTCCGCTGTGCGCGTGGTGCTGTGGGCGGCGCCGATGGTCTTGACCTCGTTCATGGCGGCTGCGTAGGCAGGGCTGCTCAGCGCCGGGGGCGCGGCGGGACGGAACTGGTGGCCGGTACGGAGTACGAACGGGGTGACGTTGCCCCAGTGGGTGAACTCCGGTGCCTTGAAGGCAGGCGGGGTCGGCCGGTAGTCGCCGGGTTTGCCGGTGGTGGCGTAGGGCGGCGGGGTGGCGTCGGCGCCGTCGTGCGCGCGCAGGGCGATGATGGCGTGAGCCGCTTGGGCGCCGACCTTGATGCCCTCCTGTTTGGCCCGGTCGTCGGGGATACCGGCGAGATCGGAGGACAACTGGCGGTCCAGGCTGGCCTTACGCGCTGGGTACAGGGCGGCGAGGGTGTCGTGCGCGGCCGCCGCGGCCGCGGCGGGGCGGGAGGCATCCCGCGGTGCGGCAAGGCTGGAGCCGTAGAGGGGATGAGCGCGGCTGATCGCGTTGACCGCGTCATAGACGGCTGCGCTCATGATGGCGAAGTTCCGCGTGGGATGAATGGTGGCCGGCTGTGCGTGCGGACTGCGCACGATGTTGAGTAGCGTCCGGTTCCACTCGATCACCACGTTGCCCCGAGTCGGCGGCGTGACGGCGTTCGCGGTCGAGAGCGGGGCGGCATAGGCCGCGGGTGCTGCGGCGTGCTGAGCGCCGAGCGTCAATACGGCCACCGCGAGCGCGAGCACAGGCCGCCGCTGGGTTCTCCTCGGCTCTGGAAGCGTGAAAGTCCTCACGATCTTTCTCCTTTCGGGTAGCGGAAGGAGGAAAGATGACAGGCCACTTCAGCGTCTCTACGCCAACCAGCGCTCGCCGTGGCCGGGACCGCCGCCCTCAACCCCGTCGGGGATTGGTCCGTGCCGACCGTTACCGTTCCGACTCATAGGGCTTGCGTCGTTAGTCACGACGCAACCAAAAGCCATAAACTCGTTGTCCTTTCATGGAGAGCGGATCCCCCCGTCAGTCTATTCACGGCCGCTGCAGTAGGACGCTCACCAACGCCCTCGGTGCCGGACATGCTGCTGCATTCACCACCATAGCCGACAGCAAGTGCGCGTAAACATCGCCGAGGCAAAGCCCTCTGCAAGCTGGGCCATCCACGCCGCAGCGCGGTTAAGTCCAACCTCAATCTGGAGTGTCAAGAAAATGGCTCAGACAAAAATCTGTGATGACTTGCCGCGAAAGTGAAAATGGGAGCCGAATATTAGCCGGTCTGAAAGCCAGACGTGGAAGTAATTGCCTGTGATCCTGTCGGCTGGTATGCCGCGACTGCGGTGCTTGCGGTTACTGGAGTCGGGGCAGGAATCTACGGTGGGCGAGGGCGGCCGTTGTCTCCGCGACGAGCGCGGCGATGAAGGCTGTGATCGCGAGCAGTACGCACCAGGCCCACACCGTGTACCCGACGGGCCTTCCGTAGTTGATCCAGTGCAGGGCGAAGATGGCGACGGCGGCGTATGGGAACGCGAACGACCAGAACCCGGGGCTGAACGCCAGCCGGCGGTACACGGGGATCAGCCGGAGTTGGACGATGGCGGCGAGCGCGGTGAACCCGCCGAACACCAGGGCGACGGCGTCAACCTTGTCGTGGGTGATGGCCAGGTAGGCAAGGCCGCCGAGAGCGGGCGGCGCGATCTCGATGGCCAGGGTGGGCAGCAGTGGCGCAGGCAGGCGGGGGCGGAACAGTAGCCGGGCCATGATGACGGAGCCGATGAGCAGCCACGAAATGACGCCGACGCCCATGAACGCGTGGGCGATGACGGTCCAGCCAGCGCGGGCGGCACCGATGGAGGCGATGAGTCCTCCAGCGACGGCGGGCAGGACGTAGCCGGAGTGCAGACGGTCCAGGTCGAGTTCTTCGACGATCCATTGGCCGGTGATCCATCCGGCCAGGATGGTGGTGGCGGCGGCGAAGACCGCGAACAGCCACCGACCGGCGGTGGGGGCGTGGGGCATCAGACCGGTCGCCAGGAGCATGCCGACGATCGGGATCAGCGACACGAACGGCGCCAGCACCGGATCGGCCAGCTCGGCGCGCCAGCCGCCGGGCCGGCGCGAAACCTGCGACACGTAGCCGACGATGAGCACCAGCCACACGACGGCGGTAACGATGAACAGGACGTCGGCCACCAGCGCGGGCGCCACCCCCAGCATGGCCGCGTACCCCCAGCAGGTGGCCAGACCGGCCAACCCGTAGGAGATTCCAAACATGTTCGGGGTGATCCCAACCTGGGGCTGAGCTGTCCGCGTGTTCATCGAGCCCTCCACCGCGAATACTGGCGGCCGCGTGCCCTCTGCAAATGCGCTGACGCTGACTGTGGTCGTCTGGGCGACGTCGTGGATCCGGCCGCCTGACAGTTCGACGTACCCCAAAATCCCATGCCCATGTCACATGCGTGATCCATGCCAGACAAGACCATGCGTCACCTGGCCGCACCGCGGCTTCAGCGGAAAGCGCCTGCTCACGTAAGGACTCGGCCAGGAGGCGCTCATGGTACTCGTCCCAGTCAACGTTGCCGTTGCGCTGCGCCTCATCCCGAGCCTTCTCCACCGCGCGTAGCAACCCGACCTGGATGGTGTCCGGCGGCTCACGGTGTGGCACGTAGGTACGCCAGATAGGCGCACATCAGGCGGGCACTCCGGGATGATCTCAGTTGAGAGGAAACCCTGGCCCTGCCCGGCAAGCGCGCGTGTCAGAGTGAGTCTTCCGGGAAGGTCTGGCGCAGCCGTTCGGCCTGCTCGCGGAGGGGACGGGGGATGAGCTCCACGAGCTGGTCCGGCCTGAGCGGCAGGTCGAGCAGGCTGAGCTTGACCCGGTTGCCGGCTCTCCCCGCTTCCGGGGTCCTGGAAGCGGGGAGAGCCATGAGTCACTTCAGGCCGTACGCCCGGTATACGGTCTGCTCCACGGTGTTGCCCTCGGCGTCCGTGGCCTGGGCCTTGAGCCCCACCGCGCCCGTGGTGCCGGCCAGCTCGGGAGGCGTGATGGTGGCGCGGCCCGAGGCGGAGACGGGGACCGGCGTCCAGTGGGCGCCGTCGTCGAACGTGACCGAGAGCTTCAGTGCGGTGAGCTTCGCGTCCGGCACGCCGTAGGACCCGTGGTAGCCGGTGACGGTGATCCGGTGCGAGGTGCCCGCCTTGAGCCGGTTGTCCAGATCGAGGGGCACGTCGTAGCGGAGGTTGAGCCGCCTGACCGGCTCGCACGGCGCCAGCTTGCCCGTGGCGAACCAGGCCAGGCAGAGCCCGTCGTCCGTCGTGGTCATCCCGCCGGTCGGCCGCTTCGAGCGGAACGTCCACGCGGTCTCGACGTCCTTGGCGTACAGCTGCGACGGGTTGGGGGTGTGGAACTTGTCGGTGAGCCGGTAGGTCGCGTCCGCCTCCGGGAGGGAGAACGTCGGCACGATGATCGCGAAGATGGCGAGCACGATCGTGTTCTCGACGAGCGGGACCTCCTGGCCGTCGCGGTACAGGTGCATCTCGTCCTTGCCGCCGTGCGTGGCGCTCTGGAAGTTCGCGTTGTACGCGAACGCCTCCTGGTGGTTCGGCATGGGACCCATGATCGGCAGGGCCGCCAGCCAGGTGTCGTTCGTGCGGCACGGGAAGCACTGGGCGGTGCCGGATTTGAGCACCGCGTCGGAGACGACGACGTTGCCGGGCACGCGGGGCTGGATGCCCCACGCCTCGGCGCGCGAGCCGGCGGAGGCGAACAAGTCGATGGCGGTGGCCGTCAGCGCGTGCTTGGTGTAGTAGTCGGTGCCCTCGTCGTACGTCGTCGTGTTGGTACGGGTCCAGATGACGTCCGGCGAGACCGGCCCGACGTACTCGGTCAAGGTCGTCCGCGCGCGCACGGTGTGGTCCATGGACCACGTCCCGGCGTACCTGCCCGGCCGGGTCAGGAGCGTCGCCGAGGTGCTCAGCCCCACGGTGCCGGGCCGGTCGGCGTGGAAGCGGTCGTCGATCCGCTCCAGGTCGCGTGTCTTGATCGAATAGCCGAGGTCGGCGGGGACCCGGCCGCGCTCGGGCAGCATCAGCGAGTACAGGTACGGCGTGGTCGCGACGCCCTCCGCCGCCACGGTGACCGGCCGGCGCCCGGCGAGGGCGGCCAGCGCCCGGCCCTGCGTGGCGGTCAGGCTCATGGTCGGGATCGGGTACGTGGGCCAGCTGCCCGCTGGGGCGAGGAAGGCCCGGTTGACGGCCCCGTACCCCAGGACGCCCACGGCGCCGGCCTGCTGGGCGGCCTTGACCCGGTCCAGGGCGTTGCCCGAGCACGCCATGGTCGGGCAGAGGTCCTCGAGGTTCAGCAGGACGAGTTTGCCGCGCACGTCCAGGGCGCTGAAGTCGGTGCCCGTGCCGGCGTAGACGAGCGGGAGGCTGGCGCGGCCGTCGAGCTTGGGCGTCTCCGGGTTCACGTTCAGATAGCGCGGGGTGAGGTCGGGACCGCCGGGCACCTTCATGCGGATCGCGGGCGCGCCGAGCTGGAAGCGGCCGGTGAGGTCGAACGTGCCCTGCGTGACCTTGCGGGTGGGCAGCATCACGTAGTTGTGCAGCCCGTACTCGGGATACAGGGACTGCACGTCGACGTAGGCGACGCCGTTGGCGGCGGTGCGGCGGTAGGCGTACTGCGAGAGGCGGACCTCCGAGTCGCGCGGCGTCTCCACCGACACCTTGCGGGCCTTGCGCAGGTCGAGCGTGACCGTGGTGTCCTTCGTGACCTCGACCTGCGGGTCGGAGGGCAGCGACTGGACCCACTCGCCGTCCGCGCCGCGCCAGGCCAGGGCGGTGAGCACGGTGTAGGTGCCGGGATAGACCTGGGCCTCGGTCTCGGCGCCGGAGGCGGGGGCGTAGGAGTACTGGAGGTCGTCGCGGTCGTCGGTCCGCATGAACATCCACGGGATCGCCGTGGGAGCGGTGGCTCCGTCGGGCAGCACGACCCGGGCCCGCACGGTGACCTTCCGCGGCTCGACGAACGCGCCGACGGCCGTGTTCACCTGGACGTCGCCGCTCGAGGCCCGCACATAGCCCTCGTACCAGGTGTCGGGACCGGCGGGGTCGAACGTGACCGCGACGGGCGCGGTGCCGTGCGTGGGGACGGTGACCGTGTCGTGGTCGAGGGTGAGCGTGCGGGCCTGCAGGTCTCCCCGGTGCGCCTTGACGCCGGTGCTCAGGGTGAGGGTCACCGGCTGGTCGCCGTCGTTGGTGTAGGTGAGGGTCTTGGTGACAGGGCCGCTCTGGGGCGAGGGCAGGAAGCCGAAGTCGACGCCGCCGGAGCCGCGTACCTGCTGCTTGACGGCGCGGGCGACGTCGACACGGCCAGCGCCCTCCTCGTAGGCGTCCTGTCCGTCGCCGTGGGCAGTGCTGGTGAGCGCGGCCTTGAGCTCGGTGTTGGTCCAGCCGGGGTGCTGCTGCGCGAGGATCGCGGCGGCGCCTGCGACGTGCGGGGTCGCCATCGACGTGCCGGACGCCGTGGTGTAGCCGTCCTCGGCGGGCTCGCCCATGGACGTGCCGGCCGCGCGGGCGGCGACGATGTCCACGCCGGGGGCGCTGACGTCGGGCTTGAGGCTGTAGTCGATCGCGGTGGGGCCCCGGCTGGAGAAGGACGCCAGCGCGTCCGAGCGGTCCACGGCGGCGACGGTCAGCGCGGAGGCCGCGGTGCCCGGCGAGCCGATCGCGCGGCTCTTGCCGTCGTTGCCCGCGGCGACCACGAACAGCGCGCCGGAGTCGGCGGTGAGCTTGTTCAGGGCCTGGTCGAGCGGGTTGTCCGGGCCCGGGCAGCAGCCGCCGAGGCTCATGCTGACCACGCGGGCCTGCTGAGCGACCGCCCACTGCATGCCTTCGATGACGTCGGACTCCAGGCCGCCGCCGTAGTTGTTGAGCACCTTGCCGATCAGCAGCGACGCCTCGGGGGCGACCCCTCGGTACTTGGCGCCGTTGCCCGCGATGATGGAGGCGACGTGCGTGCCGTGGCCGTGCCCGTCCTGGGCGCTCTTCTCCGAGCTGAAGTTCTCGGTCGCGGCGATCCGGCCTGCCAGGTCGGGGTGGGTGGCGTCGACGCCGGTGTCGAGCACGGCCACCTTGACGCCCGTGCCCTTGAACCCGGCCGCCCACGCCTCGGGGGCGCCGATCTGCTTGACGCTCCGGTCGAGCGTGACCTGCACCTTGCGGTCGAGCCAGATCTTCGAGGAGGCGGCCCTGGCCGTGCTGACCCCGGACCAGAACTGCCCGGCGGCCTTCTTGTCCACCTTGACGGCCATGCCGTCGATGCTGGTGAGGGTGCGTGCCCCGGCGATCCGCTGCTGCGGCCCGTGCTGGACGATCAGGGGCAGGGTGGGGCTCTCCGCGTCGGAGTAGCCGTTGCCCGCCAGGTACGCCACGTCGAACAGGCCCTTGTCCAGGCGTCCCGCCGACACCTCGCCCATCACGTCCGTGGGGTAGATGTAGTACGCGTCGCCCTCGCGTTCCGACATGAAGAACACCGGCGTGCCCCCGGGGCGCTGGGCCGGCTCGACCTGGGCCTGCGGGCCGCCGTCCTGGGCGGTGCTGTAGGTCACCACGTCCCCGGTGATCAACGTGATCTTCTTCGGGGACGCCCCCGTCATGCCGGCGACCGGCGCCGGGACCGAGGGGGCGGGAAGTGGGGTCGGCGCGGCCATCCCGGTGGACAGCAGCACCCCTAACGCGACAAGCGACCGGCCGATCATGCGTCTCCTCAGAGATCATCGTGTCCCCGGGAACCATGACAGATCGCAGTAAAGTCGCGAAAGACGGTTGCGAGTCCTCTTCCCGCCATGTGCGGAAATAGGACATGCTGTGGTCGTGCTGGAGATCATCGGGCTCTCGTACGCCGAGCAGGCCCTGTACGAGGCACTGGTCGAGCACTCCCCCGCCACGCTGGCCGAGCTGGGGCACGTCGCGTCCACGGCCGCCGGGCTGGAGGAGCTCGGCCTGATCACCCGTCTCCCCGAGGACCCGCCGCGTTACGTGGCGGTCTCCCCCGAGATGGGGCTGGACGCCCTGATCCGGGCGCGCACCCGCGAACTGGCCGCGGCCCGCCACCGCGCCGCCCAGCTCGCGGCCCGCTTCCACCGCTCGGTGCCCGATCAGGACCCGGAGAACGACAGGGTGGAGGTGGTGGTCGGGCAGGACGCGGTGGGGCGGTGGTTCCGGCGGCTCCAGGAGGGCGCGCGGCGGCTGATCCGCGTCTTCGACGCGCCGCCGTACGCGACCCCCGTGGGCGGTAACGCGGTGGAGTTCGAGCTGCTGGAGCGGGGTGTCGAGTACCGGGCGCTGTACGACAGGCGGGCCATGGAGGTGCCGGGCACTCTCTCGCAAATCACCCGCTACGTCGCGGCAGGCGAGCAGGCCAGGGTCGGCGACGTGCCGGTGAAGCTGGCCCTGAACGACCTCCCCCTGGCGATCATGCCGCTCCGCCACGACCAGCACGTCGTGGAGTCGGCGCTGGTGGTACACGACTCGACGCTGCTGGACGCGCTGTCCGCGCTGTTCGAGATGTGCTGGGAGCGGGCCATACCGCTGCAGGTCAGGCACGGGCGCCTGGCCGAGGCGACCGGCACCGCCGACGTACAGCGCGACCTGCTGCCGCTGCTGACCGCCGGGCTGAC